>JBFGDP010000158.1:0-5766 GCA_041580575.1 Christiangramia sp. | reverse complement strand
CGACAGCTATAACGAAGAAAACAAGACTGTTAAGGTAATACTACAGGGGGCCTGCAGTGGCTGCCCATCATCTACCATGACCTTAAAAAGCGGAATTGAGACCATGCTCAGAGACATGCTTAGAGGAAAGGTGGAATACGTGGAGGCAATCAATGGTTAAGTCCTTTTAAATGAAAACAACTTAAATAAAATATCCCTTTTTAGAAGGGATATTTTATTTAATAGCTGGTGGTCCTTGCTTCGTTATAGAATTCCCTAAATAATTCCAACAGGTTCATGGTAGAGCCTATAAGGTCTTTGGTCTCCAACAGTATTCCGAAATACAACTTCGTATTTCGGGGGCTGGATTCTGAAGTTCTTATCCTCTGTATCTGTTTCTGGATCAATTCGGCCACATAATCCATAAGTTCCTGCTTTTCATTAAGCATAGCCACAATATTTCCAAATTCGTGATTATCGAATGTATGGGTGATATTATCAAACAGAACCTGCATCTTTTCATCTACTTTTTTGAGATCCCTTATCTGGTTGAACTTTAGATTTTTATGGTTATTATGCACATGGTTATAACTGTTCCTGGTAATAAAGCTTATAGACTGAACCATGTCCTGCAAATGGTCCAGGGTGAGTATATAAAATTTGCTGGCTTCCACAGAATCCTCATCCAGAGACTTAATAAAATAAAATATATTATCCTTTAGTTCATCTACCTCTGCTTCGAGTTTTTCAATCTTTTTATGATTCTTCTTCAGCTTGCCCAGATCATAATAACCCAAATTATCTACGGTTTTGGTGTACATCTTATTTATCCCTCCAATAACATTCGAAATGTTTTCAGAAGTTTCTGAAGTAATTTCATTAATGGTGATAATATCTGTTTTATTGAATTTCTTCTTTTCATGCTCCACCTTCGCATTCCTGGAATGAATGATTCCACTTCTTACAACCAAAGCCAGGGCCACCATAATAAGCACGGCCAGGGCTATAGTTCCGCCAAAATAGATGATCGCCGCAAAAATAGCTGCTGCAGTAAACGCCACCAATGCCGTGACAAACCACCCACCAATAACGTTAAGTACTCCTGCGACCCTGTACACCGCGCTTTCCCTGTCCCAGGCCCTGTCTGCGAGGGAAGTACCCATGGCAACCATAAAGGTTACATAGGTAGTGGAAAGAGGCAGTTTCATATTGGTTCCTATGGAAATTAAAACGCTGGCCACGACGAGGTTCACAGATGCTCTCACCATATCAAAGGCCGGCGCATCAAACCTTTTACTGGTTTTTTGGGAGGTAGGTTTATCGAATTTATTTTCGATCCTAATTCTCATACTTTTAGGAAGGATGGATGCGATCCCGTTACCCATGATCACAGAATACCTTACAATTCCCCTGGACAGCCAGTTAGGCTCAAATCTCTCTACCCCTTCGCCCTGGCGGGAAAGGTTAATTCCGGTATCCACTACATTTCTGGCTTTACTGGAAAACCATAATGTTATAACCATTACGGCTCCTGCACCAACCAGAAGAATTCCTGGGGTTGGTACTTTTCCTGAAAGACCTGCCATAACGAATTCAGATGGTAACACTCCGGTGGATGCATATGCTGATTGCCACATTTCAAAGGATTGCCAGGCGGCAATAGGCACCCCGATAAAGTTTACCAGGTCATTACCAGCAAAAGCCAGGGCTAATGCGAAGGTCCCTATTATTATGATCGTTCTAAGAATATTAATTTTTAAAACGCTCATAAGTAATTGAGAAATTCCCGTAAACAAGATAAGACCTATAAGAACAATGATCACCGTATTGGCATTCACATAATCCATTGTTTGCTCGGAGATAAAAGGGACACTCTTCATCCCTTTAATCAGAATAAAATAAAGGATGGCTGTTAAGGATAGTCCTCCAAAGACTGCACCCACATACCTAATTTTTTTCTCAAATTGAAAAGAAAATATTAACCTGGAGGCATACTGGACCACTGCTCCAACAATAAAGGCTATCACTACGGCCATTAATATACCTACGATGATTTCTGTAGCCTTGGCAGTATTGATGAACCCGGATATCGCTGCCAGATCACCATCCCCCTGGGTATAGATTTTTATGGCCGCCATACAAACGGCAGCACCCAGCAGTTCAAATACTATAGAAACTGTAGTGGAGGTAGGCAAGCCCAATGAATTAAAGAAATCAAGCAGGAGTACATCGGTGATCATCACCGCCATAAAAATGATCATGATTTCCTCAAAGAAAAATTCGCCCGGCATAAAAATACCCTTCCTGGCTACCTCCATTAGGCCACTGGAAAATATAGCGCCAACTGCGACCCCAATGCTGGCCACGATCATAATGGTTCGCATGGAAACCGCTTTGGAACCTATTGCAGAATTAAGGAAATTTACCGCATCGTTGCTCACCCCAACCACCAGGTCTGTAACCGCAAGAGCAAAGAGAGCGACCAGCATTACGATATAAATATCTTCCATAAAAAAGACCATTAAATCAACGGATATTGCAATATTTTAGAGGTACACCGCTGATTTTTAAAGTTATTAAAAGTTTAATAATACAAAATAGGGCTAAGTGACGGCTATATATTATGGTAATTTTAGGGTTTTCAAATAGCTATTACCCCTACTCCTCTATACCTTTGGGTTAATGTTTAAGTCTATGAACGAGAATTCTCCAAAATTTACCAATGATCTAATTCACGAAAGCAGTCCTTACCTGTTACAGCATGCGCATAATCCCGTGCAATGGAGACCGTGGAATGATGCCGTATTGGATGAAGCGAAAAATAAAAACAAATTATTATTAATAAGTGTAGGCTATTCTGCCTGTCACTGGTGTCATGTCATGGAACACGAAAGTTTTGAAGATGAGACCGTGGCAAAAGTTATGAACTCCAATTACATTTGCATAAAAGTAGACCGTGAGGAAAGACCAGATATTGACCATGTATATATGAATGCCGTACAGGTGATGACGGGAATGGGCGGATGGCCCATGAATATAGTAGCCCTGCCAGATGGTCGGCCGGTATGGGGCGGGACTTATTTTAAAAAAGAACAATGGATAGATGCCCTGGAACAGATTTCCAGTCTTTATAACTCTCAACCTGAGAAGTTAATTGAATATGCCGGCAAACTTGAAAACGGTCTTAAGCAGATAGAAATCTTACAACCTGCTCCGGGCGACAAAGCTTTGGACAGAGAACAGTTCTCACCTATCATTGAAAAATGGAAAAAGTCCTTCGATAACACCCACGGCGGTTATAATCGAGCGCCAAAATTCATGATGCCGAACAATTTCAGTTTCTTAATGCGTTATGCGCATCAAAATTCAGATGAAGAATTAATGCAGCATTGCCGGTTAACCCTGGATAAGATTTCCTGGGGCGGTGTTTATGATCCTGTAGGGGGAGGATTTTCCAGGTATAGTGTCGATGAAAAATGGCATATTCCGCATTTTGAAAAAATGCTGTATGACAATGCCCAATTAGTTTCACTCTATTCTAATGCATATAAACTTACCGGGGAGGAGTGGTATAAAGAAGTTGTCGAGAAGACCTTAGACTATATTCAGGAGGAAATGACCGATGCTACCGGCGCCTTTTATTCTGCTTTAGATGCTGATAGTGTAAACGAAAATGGGGTAAAGGAAGAGGGCGCATATTATGTATGGACCAAAGCAGAACTGGAGACTCTGCTTGCTAAAGATCTTGAGCTTTTCTCTTTTTCCTACAACATCAATAATTATGGAAGATGGGAAAAACAGAATTATGTACTTATACGAACTAAGTCTCTAGAGGATATCGCTACGAAATTCGAATTATCGCGAGAACAGGTTAAGTCCAAAATCGATAAATGTCTTCAAATTTTAAAAGCTGAAAGAAACAAGCGCATTAAACCCGGTTTAGACGATAAATCCCTTACTTCCTGGAATGCGATGATGCTGTCTGGATATCTCGAGGCTTATAAAGCTTTGGGACATAAGAAATACCTGGAAACCGCCAGAAAAAATATCGATTTCATAATTAAACACCAGATCAAGGAAGATGGTCGTTTATTCCATTCATATAAGAGCGGAAAGAGCAGTATTAATGGTTACCTAGAAGATTATGCATTTACGATCAGGGCGTTTCTGGATCTTTATGAGGCAACACTGGAAGAAAGTTACCTGGAACGCGCTAGAGAACTCACTGCAATCACAAATGCAGATTATCATGATGCGGAATCGGGAATGTACCGGTTCACTTCTGTTAATGACAAACCATTGGTGACTACTACTATTGAAATAAATGATAATGTGATTCCGGCGTCAAATTCGGTTATGGCCGGAAATCTGTTCCAATTAGGGAAGTTAACCGGAGAGCGAGAATATATGGAGAGAAGCAGGCAAATGCTCCGGAATATCCTGGATAAGATAGCGGAATATCCGCAATCTTACTCTAACTGGCTGGATCTTCTAATGAACTTTACTTATCCGTTTTTTGAAATAGCAATCACCGGAGATAGGTTTCGCGATTCGGCTGAGTATTTTCATTCAAAATATTTGCCTAATACCCTATTGAGCGGCTCCGATTCCAAATCAAGTTTACCTCTTTTAAAAGATCGGGTAGTTAATGGAAAAGACCTTATCTATATATGCCGGGAAGGAGCGTGCCAACTTCCGGTAGAATCTAAAACTGATGCATTTAAGCTGATTTCGCAAGTTTAACAAAATATAAACAAGAAATAAACTCTAATTTTTTACAATTAAAATCAAACAACAATTAAAATCAAATATGGAAAAGTTGAATGACTGGAGCGATATCGCTAAAGAATATGGCTCAAAATTTATTGACTATTTACCAACCCTTATAGGTTCTATTGCCCTCTTAATCGTTGGATTATGGGTAATCAAGATGATCGTTAAGTACCTAAGAAAGCTATTTGAGAAGAAAGATTATGATCCTACCCTGGAAAAATTCACCCTGAATGCTACAAGCTGGGGATTAAAAATCTTACTTTTTGTATTAGTTATCACCCAGCTAGGCGTGCAAAGTGCTTCCCTGGTAGCGGCCATTGGTGCTGCCGGTCTTGCGATTGGTCTGGCATTACAGGGTTCTCTGGGTAATCTTGCCGGTGGTGTGCTCATTATTGTTCTTAAACCTTTTAAGGTTGGGGACTGGATCGAAGCACAGGGAGTATCGGGTAGTGTGGTAGAGATATCTCTTTTCTACACTAAGATCGACACTTTTGGAAATCAGCGTGCCGTTATACCCAATGGACAGTTAAGCAACGATAACGTCATAAATTATAGTTATAATAAAACCCGTAAAGAAAATCTCACCTTCGGGATCTCGTACGACGATGACATCAAAAAAGCGAAAGAAGTGCTTACTAACATGGTTATGGAGCAGGAAAATGTTCTTAAGGATCCACCACCGCAAATCATTGTACACTCGCTTGGAGATAATTCAGTAAACTTCTCTGTAAGATATTTTGCAGAATTAAGTGTATTCTGGGACCTGCACTGGTATATGATAGAAGAAGGTAAAATAAGACTGGAAGAAGCAGGAATGACCATTCCTTATCCTCAAAGAGATGTATATCTTTATGACCAAACCAAAATGAAAGGTACCCAAAGAGACCGTCAGGTTCAGGAAAGGTCTTAATCGAACCTGCGATAAACTCTTTTAGATAATAAGGTTCAAAATAAGCGACATCTTCGGTGTCGCTTTTTTGATACTTAAATTCAGCTATTTCTGCCATTTCATTT
>JBFGDP010000157.1:0-5785 GCA_041580575.1 Christiangramia sp. | reverse complement strand
GGATTGCTCAAACAGAATATTTCGATTTTATACATCTGGAAGCTGAGGTCGATATAAAACCAGGTTTAAGTTCGGTATCTGGTAAAGTGAATTTTACCTTCAATGTTTTAAGACAGCAGGATAGTCTTTTTATAGATGGCCGGAAGATGCAATTTTCCAATATTGAGCTGAATGGCAGCCCGGCCAACTTTACTGCCAACGACAGGGGGATATATATATTAAACGATTTTTTACCTTCTGAGGCCAACAAACTGCAATTTTCTTATTCGGCCTCCCCGGCATCAGGAATGTATTTTATCAACTGGGATTACCCCGATAATTCTATGGCCTCGAAACAGGTATGGACCCAGGGGCAGGGGAAATATACTTCTACCTGGTTGCCCAGCCCCGATGATATGAACGAAAAATTAGAATTCGATCTTAGCTACAGGTTTCCGGAAGGTTTTAAACTGATCTCGAACGGGGAATTAATATCTTCAGAGAAGTTGAATGATAGTACCAGGTATTGGAGATTCAATATGGATCAACCAATGAGCAGTTATTTAGTCGCTATAGCTGCAGGAAAATTTAATTCAAAAGTAATCAACTCAACTAGTGGTAAGAAGATCGAGCTATATTACCTTCCTGAAGATTATCTTCTTGTGGAGCCTACCTACCGTTATACCAAAGAAATTTTTAATTTTCTGGAAGACGAGATAGGAGTACCTTATCCCTGGCAAAATTACCAGCAGGTACCGGTACAGGATTTTCTGTATGGAGGAATGGAGAATACGGGAACTACGATATTCTCCAGTTCTTTTCTTACAGATTCAATAGGTTTTAAAGATCGAAACTATGTGAACGTGAATGCTCATGAGTTGGCGCATCAATGGTTTGGTAACCTGGTAACCGAAGTTTCCGGAGAGGACCACTGGTTGCAGGAAGGTTTTGCAACATACTATGCGCTGCTGGCAGAGAAATCTATTTTTGGAGAAGACTATTATTACTGGAAATTATATGAGTCTGCTGAAAAACTTAAGGAATTAAGCGATTCTGGGAAAGGCGAATCGCTGCTGGATCCAAAGGCCAGTTCTATGACCTTTTACCAAAAAGGCGCCTGGGCTTTGCATATTCTAAGAGAAAGAATAGGAGAGGAAGCGTTTAGGCAAGGGATTAAAAACTACCTCGAATTATACAGTTATAAGAATGTAACTACAGATAATTTCCTCGCCGAAATGGAAGCTGTTTCGGGTATGGATCTTTCTCAGTTTAGAAAAGACTGGTTGGAGCAATCAGCATTTAAGGCGAATCAATCTTTGCAATCACTGAAAAACTCAGAATTTATAACCAGTTACCTTACTGTGGCAGCATTGCGTGAAACCAGTCTGGAAGTCAAATTTGAGTATCTCGAAAAGGCATTGATTTTTCCCGTAAACGATTATATAGGTCAGGAAGTAGTACATCAATTAGCCGGTCTGGAATCTAATATGGCGAATAGATTATATGAAAAGGCCTTTGAAACAAATAATATTTATGTACGCCAGGCTATCGCGCTAAGTATGGAGAAGATCCCTGAAGTTCTAAAAACTGAATTTGAATCTTTGCTGGACGATGAGTCGTATCTCACCATAGAGGCAGCCTTGTTCAAGTTATGGCAGCAATTTCCTGAAGATCGGGTAAAATACCTTGAAAAAACAAGTGATCTAACCGGATTCTATAATAAGAATATCCGTATGCTATGGTTAACATTGAGCCTGGTGACCCCGGAATTTCAACCAGAGCAAACCCAGGAGTATTATGAGGAGCTGGCAGGTTACAGTGAAGAATGGAGACCATTTCAGGTGAGAGAAAATGCTTTTAGTTATTTATTCCAGTTAGGAGCATTTAATCAAAAAAGTTTACAGAGTGTTATTAGAGGTACCCAGCACCATACTTATAGTTTTAGGGATTATTCCAGAAAATTATTAAATGAACTTCTCAAGAATCCGGAATACCGGCAGGAATTAATTGAGGTTTCTGCTAATATGAAAGAAGAGGAAACTACCTATTTAAGATCTAAAATCACTGGGTAAAATGCGTGCACTTGTAATTTCTGGAGGTGGTAGTAAAGGCGCATTTGCAGGTGGAGTAGCTCAGTATTTGATAGAAGTTTTAAACAGGGATTACGATCTTTTCATTGGCACGTCCACCGGAAGCCTTCTTATTTCTCATATGGCCTTAGGGAAGGCCGAAAAAGTGAAGAATGTTTTTACATCGGTTAACCAGTCGAGTATCTTTAGTACCAGGCCCTTTTTAATATCTACAAAGCATGGATATAAGAATATAACCATCAATCACTTTAACGTTCTAAGGAATTTTTTAAAAGGAAAAAAAACCTTTGGCGATAGCTACAATCTAAAGAAGCTTCTAGAGGCGACCCTGACCAAAGATGAATTTGAAGAACTAAAATATAGTCATAAGGATATTGTAACTACTGTGTCTAATATTTCCCTGAACGAGGTAGAGTATAAATCTATTAAGGATTATAGTTATGAAGATTTTATTGAATGGATCTGGATCTCCTGTAATTATACCCCTTTTATGAGCCTGGCGAAAAAAAATGGTTGTGAATACGCAGATGGAGGACTTGGATCCATGGTGCCCATCGAAGAGGCTATAAAAAGAGGGGCAACCGAGGTAGATGCGATTATTCTTAAAACAGAAGTTACTTACTTTAACAGAATGCCATCAAAAAACGTGTTTTCTCTCATCACAAATCTATTTTCTTTTATGTTAGACCGTATTGAAAAGCAAAATATCACCATAGGAAAATTTGCGGCTAACCATAAAGATGCTATTTTGAATTTTTATTATACCCCTAGTGTACTAACTACGAATTCTCTTATTTTTGATGAAAAGCAAATGAAGGCATGGTGGCAGAGCGGGTATGAATTTGCAAAGTATAAAAACGAAGAGTTGAATCAAATAGAACCTTAATGCGTGCATTGGTAATTTCTGGTGGTGGAAGCAAAGGAGCATTTGCCGGAGGTGTTGCTCAACATCTTATCCAGGAACAGAAAAAAAGTTACGATCTCTTTTTAGGGACCTCAACGGGAAGTTTATTAATCCCACATCTTGCCGCTGGTAATATCCAAAAGATCTATGATATCTATACCAGCGTTACCCAAAGGAAGATCTTTAGTGTGAATCCTTTTGTGGTGAAGAAAAAAGATGGGCGGGAATATGTAACGATCAATTATCTGAATACCGTTTGGCAGTTCATTAGATCTCGCAGAACCTTCGGAGAAAGTAAAGCCCTTCGAAGAAATATAAGAAAGAACTTCTCCAGGCAGGATTTTAATGAACTTAAAGGGAAAGTTAAGGATGTGGTAGTCACGGTTTCTAACCTTTCCAAGAACCGGGTTGAATACAAATCTATTCATGAATTCGAATATGATGATTTTTGTGACTGGATCTGGATAAGCTGTAATTATATTCCTTTTATGAGCCTGGCCCAGAAGGACGGCTTTGAATATGCCGATGGAGGCCTGGGCTGTGTGGTGCCTATCAGGGAAGCTATCAAAAGGGGAGCTACAGAGGTAGATGCGATCATCCTTGAGGCAGAAAATATGGAATATAATAAGATCCTGGGGAAAAACCCTTTTTCACTTATGGTCAACCTTTTTGGATTCTTACTGGACCAGGTGGAATATCACGATATTGTTGAAGGTAAACTTGCAGCCATGAACAAGAAAGTGAAGCTGAATATCTATTATACTCCAACCCGGTTAACCGAAAATTCTTTGGTCTTTAACAAAAAAGCAATGACCGAATGGTGGCAACAGGGATTCGAATATGCTGAGCAAAAGGATTTAGAAAAGAAAGCTGCTAAGTCTTCCTGGTTTAAGCTAGGCTTCTAACTTCTTTCTTAATAAAGCTCAGGGCCGTATCTGTTGGTGACTGCTTATCCATAAGGCTTTTCAGGATTAATTGCCTCAATTCATCGGCATTGGTTACTTCTTCTTTTCCCGATGCATTTCTTATCATGCTTATGGTAGCATTCTTAGCAGTTTTTACATAATCCCAACATTCATTGCTCACATAGATCTGTTGAGCCAGGTTGTGCTCAAATTCCTGTTCAATATTTGCGATAAGTAGATTGGCATACAGCTTAGCATCTTCAGAAGTTGGTTGTACCCGGAATAAGATCTTACCGGGCGAAACTCTTTCCAGGAATAACGCAAGTCTTTCAAAAGCCTGTAGTCTAATGGGCAAAGTCGTTTTTTGATTCTCTCTAAGGATCATAAACCTACGACGGTTTTCCTCATTCTCTGAATAGGTGCGAAAAAAATAGAAGGATATGAGGCCAACGATGATCGCTGGTAGAATAGCGTATAAAAGTTCGAGTATTTCAGATTCGTTCATTCCCTGGAATTTATTTTATGATATCTTCTGGGATCCTTAAATATTTTAATTTTTAGATTCCGCCTAATTTTGGGCATTCCAGAAGTGCTTTAACAGATTCGAAATTTACTTCATCTTTACGGTATGAAAAAGTTGTAGCAAGAATTTTTGCCAGATTCCCGTTGCCTAGATCAATGGGCGCCAGATAAGAAAATTAAGAAATTCCTGCATTATTACTGGTTTAAGTAATCTAAAGTCAACTGCGTCATGGCCTTTACCCCCAGCAACATACCACTCTCATCGATATAAAAGTCTGGGGTGTGATGCCTGGTAGGTGCTCCATCTTTCGGCATTCCTCCCAGGAAGAAATAAAACCCCGGTACATTTTGCTGAAAGAATGAGAAATCCTCACCCCCGGTAGTAGCCTTCATTAAGATCACATTTTCCTCTCCGGCTACCTTCTTAAGAGATGGAAGCATTTTATCTGTCAATTCCGGGTCATTATGGGTTATGGCGGTATTATTTTGAAATTCGATCGTCGCTTCTCCGCCATATGCCTGGGCGATCCTGGAGGTCATATCTTTCATTCGCTGGATGACCAGGTCTTTATTTGCTGCATCCAGGGTTCTTACCGTCCCAATCATTTCAGCCGTTTCGGGAATAATATTGAATCGCACTCCACTTGTAATTTTACCTACCGTAATCACTGCTGCAGATTCTGTCAGGTCTGTATTACGGCTAATTATGGTCTGTAAACCGTCGATGATTTTGGCCGAGATCAAAATTGGATCCACGCCACTCCATGGAGCTGAACCATGTGCTTGTTTTCCCTTTACCTGAATGACAAATCTCTCTACAGCGGCCATCATTCCTTCAGGTTTGTATTTTATGGTGCCTACGGGGGTGGCTGCATTAATATGTAACCCAAAAATAGCATCTACCTTAGGATCTTCTAATACACCTTCCTTGATCATCAATTTTGCACCACCTTCTTCTCCCGGAGGCGGACCTTCTTCTGCGGGCTGAAAAATAAATTTTACCGTCCCCTTGATTTTGTCTTTATGTTCTGAAAGGATTTCAGCGACTCCCATTAATATAGCTGTATGAGTATCATGACCGCAAGCGTGCATTACCCCGGTTTTGGAATCAAGGAATTCCGTTTTTACTGTGGATTTGAAAGGGAGATCGTTTTTTTCGGTAACCGGAAGGGCATCAATGTCTGCTCTTAAGGCAATGGTCTTCCCGGGATTTGCACCTCTTAGAATACCAACAACTCCTGTTCTGGCGATACCGGTTTTGGTTTCGATACCCAGGCTATTAAGGTGGGCTGCGATCTTCTCGGCAGTTTTAAATTCCCTGTTCGATAGTTCCGGATTTTTATGGAAATCCCTGCGCCATTGGATCACTCGTTCTTCAATATTCT
>JBFGDP010000156.1:0-5850 GCA_041580575.1 Christiangramia sp. | reverse complement strand
GGTAGAAGCATCTTGTTAATATTCTTATAATTGTTTATTGTTTTTAAAAATATATTAAACAAAAAAAGTATCTTTAAAATAAAAATGGAAAAGCAAACTAGAAAATTTACAGATACTATCGTATTGGCCGATATGCATTGCGATGGTGTATATTTTGATCCAAATATACTAAGTGCCCGTCTACAGGAGAAAAAGGAGAATTATACTAACAAGACTGTTTTCAAGTCCACTTAATATTTAATTCTTTATAGCTCGATCCAATTAATCTGATTGCTTCCCTGAGATTGAAATTTCAATCAAATCATGGTTGTACATCCAAAATTCCTATGCTGAAACCGAGTGGGTCAAAATCCCAAAGCAAAGGTAGCATAAGGTAAACCATGGCAGTAAGTATCAGGATTGAAATGATATTCATCCAGATGCCGGTTCTTACCATATCTGGTATACGAAGATAACCAGATCCAAATACTACCGCATTTGGTGGAGAAGCGACCGGAAGCATGAAGGCGCAGGAAGCTGCCACAGTAGTGGCGACCAAAAGCATGTAGGGATTCAGGTCCAGTTGTACAGCTGTTGGCGCCAGTATTGGCAGTAACATAGCTGTAGTGGCCAGGTTCGAGGTCAATTCAGTAATAAAATTTACACAAAAGATCACGACCAGGATCAGTAGAAGAAGAGGCAACACCTGGAGCAGGGTCATTTGCATTCCTATCCACAAGGCCAGGCCAGAAGCTTCAAAACCAGAAGCCAGCGCCATTCCTCCGCCAAAAAGTAATATGATACCCCAGGGGACCTTAACCGCATCTTTCCACGAGATAATCCGGTTGTTTTCGTCTCCAGAATTAATTACAAATAGACTAATCCCGGCCATCATGGCTATAATAGTATCGTCTATTCCTGGGAGGAATCTCTCCAGTATATAAGACCTGCAAATCCAGGATAAAGCCGTAAGTACAAAAACGAACATCACAATTTTTTCCTCCCTTTGCATGGGTCCAAGTTCGGTGAGCATTTGCTGTATTTCCTGTTTTCCTCCCGGAAAAGCTTTCTGCCTGAATTTAAATGCCATATGAGTTAGATAAAACCAACATATGATCAAGAGGATCAAAGATATGGGCAAACCAAATTTCAGCCATTGAAAAAAGCTGATATCGATTTCATATACTTCCTGCATATACCCTGCAAAAACTAGGTTAGGTGGAGTTCCAATAAGTGTGGCTATACCTCCAATTGAAGCACTGTAAGCAATCCCCAGCATTAAAGCCCGGCCAAAAAGAAGGCTTTCATCTTCCTGGGTTGCCGGGTTATTTTTTAATTGTGAAACTACAGACATCCCGATAGGTAACATCATGACCGCAGTGGCCGTGTTGGAGATCCACATGGAAAGAAATGCTGTAGCAACCATGAATCCCAGGATGATCTTCTTTACATCAATTCCTATAATTTTAATAATATAAAGAGCTATCCTCTTATGCAAATTCCATTTTTCGATAGCTATGGCCAGGAGAAAACCGCCCAGGTAAAGAAAGATATATTTATGGCCGTAAGCCGCGGTAGTGGTAGAAAGATCCAGGGCCCCGGTCAACGGAAATAGGATAATTGGTAGTAGAGCCGTGACAGCGATTGGCACCGCTTCGGTAATCCACCATAAGGCGATCCAGATAGTTGCACTTAGTACATCCCAGGCCGGCTCGGGCATACCCTGGGGCGTAGTCATGGTTTGCAGGATCATAAAGATGATGGGACCCAGGAGGAGAAAAAGATTCTTATTCACTTTCATGTATTAAGTTCAATCTCGTTTTAAAATAGAGGGTATATGATTGGTTTAAATAATGAATTTAAGTGATTTCGTATAAAGTCTGAATATTTTCTAAACCATTAAAGTTTAAAACACTGAATTTTATGACTACGCTAAAATAACCTGGAGAGAAAAAAAAGCTTCAGTTTCCATCGTAAATTTTCATCATATTATTAGTTTTTGCCTCATATTTGAATTTCCTAAAATGGAGATAGATTGAACTAATATTAAAAACCGAATCATTAAATGTCTAAAACTAAACTTACCGTATTAAGTAATGGCTCTCTCAAAGTGCAGGGAGAATTTGAGATCGTAGATAAAGAAGGAAATATATATGACCTTGGCGGACGGGAGCAGGTATCACTTTGCCGCTGTGGATTATCTAAGAACAAACCCTTTTGTGATGGGGCCCATAGAAATCATTTTGAACATAAGGCCGAGGCATTTGATCTGCCGCCAAAAAAGTAATTGAGCATAAAATTGAAAAAGCACTGCCGTATCGCAGTGCTTTTTCCTTTTCAATGGTATATCAATCATTTCGTTTTAACCAGAATATGCACCCGATGAATAGGTTAGTTCATAGCTATGAGTATATATCTCGAACACGATCCCAAAGGGATCTTCTACATAACACATTTTGTAAGGCTTCTCATTGGGATAATATTCCCTGATAGGCATTCTTTGTTTTCCTCCATAAGCTACGATCTTATCTATCAAGGCATCAATATCAGGTTCCTGAACGCAGAAATGAAATAATCCCGTATTAAATGGGTTAAAGGCCGGCGCTTCTTTCTTCCCATGAGGGAAGGAAAACAATTCAATCCCAATGGCATCTGATGTCGACATATGGGCAATATCAAACTCTTCCCAGTCTTCACCAAATACATCTATACACATTTGTCCTATCGCTGTATCTCTTTCCTTTTTAACCTTTGATGGCGGCATAATAATATACCAGCCCATCACTTCAGAATAAAACTTTACCGCTTTTTGAATATCCGGCACAGTAATACCAATATGGGAGAATGACCTGGGATAACTGGATTTGTGCATAATTTCCTTATTTTAAAAATAGTTTGATCCTCAATATATATACAATTTGAAAACTCTAACCGTTAGAAACAGAATTTAGCAAATCACTAACATTTTATTTCTGATGATGTTCGCTTAGGTGCTCTGATCTTATAAAGTGAAGATCTGAGCTCCATAAGCGGGAATATTGACTTTTCCTGTCCAGTTTTTATCATCGGTAGAGACTTCTTCGGTATTCAAATCATCCACTTCCATTTCTGAAAAATCTTCATCATATCCCTTCCAGGTACTATTAAACTTAAGTTTCCAGGGTAAAGCTTCCTCGATTCCAATACCATAACCTTCAAAATCCTGGTGACTGAAATTTAGTATAACCAGTACGGGCTCGGGATGGTCTCCTGAGTTCATACGCTTATAAGCGAGTACTCCCGTTTCCTGATTTTGGTGAAGAATTTCTATTTCCTGGCCTCTTAATCCCTGGGTGCCTTCATGTCTTCCGGTTCTTAATCCAATGAGGTCGGCACTTAACTGGTGAATACCCTTTAATTTTTCATACTTACTCCAATCGAGACCTTCGTGATCTTTAAAATATTCATCCTCTAAAAATTCCTGTCCCTGGAATATCATTGGTATACCTGGGGCCGTCATTACTAATACCAAACCCAGTATAGCTCTTTTCTTCGCAAAGGCGCTTTCTGCATCCCCCGGGTGTATTTCTTCAGGTACCCTGGCTTTGCCATTGGCTACTTCATCGTGAGATTCAGTATATACCACCCTAGAAAAGACATCATTCCCATAACGATAGCTGAGAGCATCTACAACAGCCTGCAGGTTTCTTCCGCTATCATCGGGGCTTATTAAAGCTTCCCGCACAGGATGCACAAATTTCATATCCCACTGGGTACCATAACCAATCCCGCCATCTCCAATATTATTAGTAATGAGATCCTGGCCTTTGAGGTCTTCGGCAATAGTTAGAACCTGCGGATATTTACTTCTAATTTCAGAATTGATATCGCGCATTAGTATTATGCCTTCTATTATTTCTGTATCCATACCTAAGCCTCCACCTTCATAGCGTATATATGATGTGGCGTCCATCCTAAGACCGTCACAATGATATTTTTCTATCCACATAAGGGCATTATCCCTGAAATACTGCCTAACTTCTGGCCTTCCATAATCTGGCCGGGTATCACCCCATGGGGTTTCGCTGCGATGATCGTTGTAAAAATAAATACCTCCCTTATCATTCTCGCTCCAGCCATCAAATTGCCAGAGGTCTACATCAGAAGGCCCCAGGTGGTTATAGACCACATCCATGATGATCCCGATCCCATACTTATGTGCCTCTTTAACTAACCTATATAATCCATCAGGTCCGCCATAATCCTGTTCGATTGCAAAGGGATGAGCCGGATTGTAACCCCATGAGATACCACCGGCAAATTCGGCAACTGGCAGAAGTTCGATACAATTAATCCCAAGATCCCTGAGGTAAGGCAGTTTCTCAATAACATCATCAAAAGTACCTACCTGGTCCGGTTGCTTTCGGTTAAAAGTTCCCACATGTAATTCGTAGATCACCAGGGAATTCCATGTGGGGAGCTGGAAATCATCTCCTTCCCAGTCAAAATCCAGTTTTCTAATGATCGAATTACCATCAGAATTAGTGACTTCCAATGCATATGGATCATTGCGGAGATATTTATTCCCGTTATTCCAGATAACATATTTATACTGTTCCCCTTCTTTGGCGAGATCTGTTGTTCCTGCCCAGTATCCATTCTCTTCTCTTTCCAGTTCCAGATCATCTTCTGTCCAGGAATTAAAATCCCCTGTGACAAACACCATATCTGCATGTGGTGCCCACACCCTGAAGGTGGTGTAACCGTTCTCCACAATCGCCCCCATACCCGCTGAAGCGGCGATAGGTTGTAGTACATTTTCTTCGCTTTTCATTTTGTCAATTTTTTTGTGAAAACCGATTAAAAGTACTCCAGGAAATCATGCTAATAATTTATTTATGAGGAAATTAACTTGGATGATTCACAGGTCCTGTCTTACAGGAAATCAGTACAGGGGGGGGATGATTTAAAATATGTTGAATCTCTCCTGAACTCCCTGGTTCTGATAAGTATATTTCAGAAAAATCTATAAGGTATATGGTTTTTTTAGATACTTTTGCCGCCCGAAGCGGAGGTCTGAAAGGATTTACTTACAAGGAAGTGGGTCTCCGCTAAATCAGGTACTATAATATGAGATAAGCTTCAATAAATTAAATAAGGGATCCGGTATCATACTGTGATAAAGCGGGATTTGGGTATTTATACCTGTGGTTTTGTTACACAATTCATTATTTCACCTCTTCTTAAAAGTTCTGAAGAACAGCTATTTGCAGAATGGCACATGAATTGCTAGGTCCAGGACAGCCACTAAGATAACCAACGCTTAATAGAGATCAACTTATAGCAAAGTTTAAAATATGAGAATTAATAAAATAAATAAAGAGAATTTAAATTCGAACGCCCAGGGGGAGGTTATAGAAAAAGCCAGGAATACCAAAGGGGTAATTGTAAGAGCGGCCAGCTTTCTATTATTACTTGCAGCAGCCTATCTCGCATTTACACTGCAAACCGATTTTAGTGAGTACAGGCTGGAAAGATTTAATACAACCTGGGGTTTCACATTTTTCATAATTGCCTCTGTGTTGTTCATTTTCAAAGCAGGTTTCTTTTTATATAATCTGTTCTTGTACTTCAGGTATAAGCCGGTACAGGGTGTAGAGGATGCAAAGTTACCAACTACAACTGTAATCGTCCCTGCATATAACGAAGGGAAGCAGGTTTGGTCTACTCTAATGAGCCTTGCTGACAGTGATTACCCTGAAGAAAAATTGCAGTTACTGGCTATAGATGATGGAAGTAAAGATGATACCTGGTACTGGATGCAGGAAGCCAAAAAGGTCTTGGGCGACAGATTAGCGATCTACCAGCAGCCGGAGAATAAAGGTAAACGTC
>JBFGDP010000155.1:0-5931 GCA_041580575.1 Christiangramia sp. | reverse complement strand
GTTTTGATCTCATCAATATTAACCAGTTGTATGGCGTGCATTATCGCTTTTAGATCTTTCCGGGTTAATGTGCCTATCCAGTTGGTATAGGGTTGCCGACCCAGAGCCACCAATTCCATTACACTCAAATTTTTTGAAAGTAATTGCTCGGTTAGGACCAGGCTTATAAATCTGGCGAGATCAGATGGATCGGTTTTTGACAGTTTGTTACTAGATATAAATACTTCGCCATCAATACATTGCAGTATCCCACTTAAAGTTTTTAATAAAGTAGATTTTCCTGCACCGTTGATCCCTATAACGGCTACCAATTCCCCTTGTTTGATTTCAATATTAATATCTGAGGCGATCAAATTCACTTCGTTTTTTTTCCGGTAACCTATTCTAAGGTTCTCGGTTCTAAGGACGCTATTTGAATTTGAGTCGATCATTTAAAAATTGAACTTTCTTTTTCTAACCAGTAACCAGATTACCACCGGAGCACCAATCAACGAAGTTATGGCATTGATTGGTAAACTATATTCACTTCCCGGTAATTGTGCAATGATATCACACAGCAACATTAAAATAGCTCCCCCAAAGATAACTGCAGGAACCAGGGTTACGTGATTGGCAGACGGGATGATCTGCCTAATTAAATGAGGAACTGCAAGACCAACAAAGGCTATGGGACCTGCAAATGCAGTAATACTACCCGCTAGTAAACTAGTGGCAATTATTATAGCAAACCTGTTCTTTTTAATATTGGTACCCAGGCTTCTCGCATACTGCTCTCCAAGCAGCAAAGAATTAAGATTTTTTATACTACCTATACTTATAATGATCCCTACCGCCCAGAAGAGGCTAAGAATACATACTTCATACCAGCTGAGATCTCCCAGGCTGCCATAAGACCAAAATACATATTGCTGCAATTGTGTGGCCGGGCTAAAATATGCCAAAACACTTACTATAGCTGCGGTAAGGCTGGCAAACATTAAACCTATGATTAAAATTGCCATGGTATCCCTTAGTCTAACAGAGGCAAGAATAACCGCGAAAAGAACCAGTAAACTGCCCAGGCTGGATGCAATGACCAGACTCCATTTAGATAGAAGTAAAGAGGCAAAGGAAGCTCCGAAAAATGAGGCTCCCATAAAAACGATCGCCACACCCAGGCTGGCGCCACTACTTAAACCCAGTACATAAGGCCCTGCAAGAGGATTTCTAAATAAAGTTTGCATTAATAGCCCGCTCACAGCTAGTCCAGAACCGGTTATTATTGCTGTAATAGCTTTTGGAAGACGATAGTTCATAATGATATAACGCCAGGTTTCTTTCTCAACTTCCAATCCTAAAAGGGAGGCAGTAACGTCTGTTACCGGAATATCTACCGATCCCAGGCTGATATTAAACAGCGCGGTGAGAATCACTGCCAGAAATAATAATAGTATAGAAATGGTATATTTCTTCTGATTCAGCATTATTTGAGCGGTTTGTAAAATACCGGTTCGTAATCTTTTAGTAAGTCCGGGTGAAAGATAGCGATGAGATCTTTCAGGATCAGATCAGGTCTTTGCGGCCCAAGCTCGTAAAATAAAATACCTCCGGTTTTTCCCTGAGACAAACTTACGCTAAATACTTTTTTATCGCGAACAGCCTTGAATTGCTTATAATGTTCAGATTCATTGAGAAGTTGCTCATAAGAAGTAAACTGACCTGAACTTACCCAGTAATCTGCAGCAGACGCTTTTTCCAGCACACTTTCAAAGGCTAGAGAAAGGCTTCCTTCTCCCCGGGTATCGGCATAGAGATACTGGGTATTTGCATCTTTTAAAAATTGTGCCTGCCACGAGTCGCCATAAGGCATATACCATTTATCATTGTACATGGAACCGCTAATAACTTTAGGGGTGTCTTTAGCCGTTGCGGCCAATTCTTTCGCTGTTAAATAATCAGCTTTAATATTATTAAATATCTTAGCCGCCAGGTCTTCCTTGCCATAAAGTGCGCCAAAAAACTTAATCCATTCCGCTTTGCCCAGAGGGGTTTCCTCGGTCCAGTCTCCATTATAAACTACCGGAATTCCGGTTTTTTTAATGGTTTCGAAACTTTTGTTGGTAGCATTAATAGCAAAACCTATGACAACGTCTGGAGACAGCTGAATAAGGATCTCCGTATTGATGTTCTCATTCTGTCCCAGTTCAGCAATATCACCTTTATCAATAAGACCCCTGGTTTTTTCTGAGGAGATATATTTCAATCCCGGAAATCCTTTAAGACTGTTTTCCTCGTTTAATACTTCCAAAGCCGGGATATGGGTAGTAGAGGTGACCACAATCTTTTCTATGGGAACATCAACTATTTCATCGTATTGTATCGTTTCGGGAATTTTAGTTCCTTTTTCTCTTAATAGGTATACAAATGGTTCTTCTGCATTGGGCCAGGGCACCTTAACGGTAAGGAGACTAAAGCCATTGAATTTTGTAATGCTAAATCCCTGGGCATTTTCAATAGGCATATCCTTTCCATTCTCAATTACAGAAGGTCTGTTCCCAGATCTTTCCCTGCAGGAGATAATGGAGATAACCAGAAATAGTAGTAGAATTTTTTTCAAGCCGGTTGATTTGAGTTCAAAAGTAAGATTATTTAAATTTTTGAATCGCTTACCAAACTAAATTGTTTAATTTTGCCTCGAAATTTTGGTTCAACGCCGATTATTCTGCGTGGATTAAAAGGGAATCAGGGAGAAGTGCATCTTCTAAACCTGAGCTGTTCCCGCAACTGTAAGCTTAGCCCTTGAGGGTGGCTGCAATAATTCTTCATACCACTGTCTGCTTTAGATGGGAAGGTGAATTGCAGTACGTGAGCCAGGAGACCTGCCTGAATTTCAACTAATATCGAGTGACTTTCGGGATAAAGGTCGGCAGATTATGAAACACATCTTATTTCTATTATTTCTTCTATCGACTGTCTTTGGTTTTAAAGCTAAGGCACAAAGTGATTCTTTGAATTGGCTTGAGGAGGTTGTACTGAGTGATGTAAAGCTCAAACAGAATTCTGAAGGGCAAATGGTAATTCCATTGACCGATTCTCTAATTCAACGTTCAGAGCCATTGTTAGCTTCTTTACTCAAGTACAATTCTCCATTCTTTTTTCGTGAAAATGGTTATGGTATGGTTGCCTCTGCTTCGGTAAGAGGAACAGGTGCGGCGCAGACTGCAGTCATTTGGAATGGCATAAATATCAATTCACAGTTCACCGGGCAGACAGATTTTAATGCGGTAAATACAAGGGTTTTTGATGAAATTAGCTTAAGGCCGGGCGGCGGCAGTGTAATTTACGGAAGTGGTGCTATTGGGGGAACCATACATTTAAGTAACGAATTTAAATTCGATGATATATCTTCCAATAGAATTAATCTTGGATATGGGAGTTTTGACACCTACCAGGCCAATTATACCGGGAGAATTTCAAATAAATCCACCAGCCTGAATATAGGTGTTGCGGGAATCAGCTCAGATAATGATTATCAGTACCCGGGTACCGAAGCCTATAATGAAAATGGAGATTTTAATAATATTTCTGTAAATGCATCCATAGCTCATTGGATCGGAGCTTCAGATATTCTGAAATTTCATTCAAATTATTATGAGGGAGCTAGAGGCTTTTCGGGAACCCTTAATCTTGACTCCAACAGCAGTTATGAAGACAGGAATTCCAGGAATCTACTGGAATGGAAAAACTTTTCAGGAAAGTATACTCATAGTGTAAAATTAGCCTGGATACAGGAAGGTTTTAAGTATTTCGAAAATAGGGATTCTGACAACTTTAGTTCTGGAGAAGCTGAGACAGCCATATTAAAATATGACCTGGGTTATGAAATCTCGGAAAGCGGAATATTGAACTTTACGGTTGATTATACCGATGTAAGTGGGGAAGGCTCGGGAATAGACAGAGCTGTCAGGAAAATCGGCGGAGCTTCTGCGATCTGGGAACAGGATGTTGATCAATTGAAATATGAGCTAAGTCTTCGCCAGGAAATTACAGAAAATTATAATTCTCCATTATTATATGCCGCTGGAGTTACTTATAAATTTTCAGATCAATACCTGATTCGCTTTAGTTCTTCAAGGAATTTCAGAATGCCAACTTTTAATGACCTGTTCTGGCAGAATGGGGGTAATGATGAGTTAGAGCCGGAAACTTCTCTACAGGGAGAGATTGGAGCTGAAGTGAAATTTAAGAATCTAAATTTTCAGCTTACTACGTACTATATTGATATAAATGAGCTAATTCGCTGGATTCCTGATGATAATGGACAGTGGCGTCCGGTAAATACAGCCGAGGTGTACAATTATGGAATTGAGACCTTCGCAGAGTGGAGTTCAGAGCTATTTAATAACAGGATCGCCCTTCGTGGTAATTACGCTTTTACCCGGTCAATAGACAGGCGGCGTGGTAAACAGCTTATCTACACACCCTTGCACAAGGCTACTTTTTCTACAGCCTATGCGGTGGGTGATTTGTCAATATTATTTCAATCCCTTTATAATGGAAAGATCTTCACTTCTACAGATAACCTGTATGAAGTGGATGGCTACCTTTTAGCCACGGTCGGGTTAGATTATACCCTTAAAACCAGACCTAAAATGTCATTGGGATTACAAATAGAAAATGTATTCAATAAGAAATATGAAAGCCTGCCTTCACGAATAATGCCTGGCAGGTCTGTAAGAACTACACTAACACTTAATTTTTAATTATGAATTACAAGCAATTTTTTACTTTATTAGTCCTGACCATTCTTTTTCAAAGTTGTGAAAATGAAGAGGATTGTTGCCCTATGCCAGAAACAGAGGCAGAATTTGAATCAGGAATTTTTGTATTGAATGAGGGGAATTTTGGATCCGCTAATGCTTCGGTTAGCTATATAGACCCTGTAGAAAATATGAGTCGACCAGAAGTATTTAAAAATATCAATGCATATTCGCTTGGTGACACCGCCCAGAGCATGGAGATGCACGATGATCTTGCGATCATTGTAGTCAACGTTTCTAATAAGATTGAAATAGTAAACCGCTATAATTTTAAAAGTTTGGGAACTATAGATACAAATCTTTCGAATCCAAGATTTGTAAAAGTTATTGGGAATAATTTATATGTAAGTAACTGGGGTGATGGTACAGATCCTAATGATGATTTTATCGCGGTATTCAGTTTATCAGATCTTTCGTTTGATCAAACGATTTCTGTTGCAGAAGGACCGGAAAAGATGGTTGCCGCCAATGGCTCACTATTTGTAGCTCACAAAGGAGGTTTTTCATTTAATAATATTATCAGTTTAATAGATAGCCAGTCTAATACCGTGACTAAAGAAATTGAAGTTGGAGATCTGCCAAATTCAATGGCGATCGATGGTAGTGACCTTTGGGTATTGTCTTCAGGAAAGCCATCCTATGCAGATGCTGAAACTGCCGGAGCATTGACCAGGATTAACATGGTAACGAATGTAGTGGAAGAGTCCCTGGCTTTTCCTGAGAATACAATTCATCCAGCCAATCTCAGTATGGTTGGGAATATTATCTACATGACAATAGATAAGGGTATTTATAAATACAATTTAGATGGAAGCCTGCCAGATACCCCTGAATTTACTTTGGATGAGGTAGCAGTTCTTTATGGATTTGATATCAGGGAAGGCAAGATCTATGTGGCTTCGCCACGTCCCGACTTTACAGGAAACGGAGATCTTTTTATCTATGACCTGAACAACGGGGATCTCCTGGATAAATTTACTGCGGGGATCAATCCAAATGGTATATATTTTAATTAGACTGAATTTCTATTAATAAAAAACCCTCGCTAAAAGCGAGGGTTTTTTATTAATAGAAATTCAGGCTAATTAAAATATATACCATTTGGATTGATCCCCGCAGTAAATTGATCCAG
>JBFGDP010000154.1:0-5958 GCA_041580575.1 Christiangramia sp. | reverse complement strand
TTAGCTTTCATTACAGTGTTCCTGTACATAATAAATTTCTTAATGCTAAATACAGTTACAGGCTGCTTGGTCTAAGTGAAAAATGGAGCGATTGGGAAACCAGGCCTGAAGCAAATTTCAAAAATCTTGGATTTGGGGATTATACTTTCCAGGTGAAAGCTAAAGTTGGAGATACCGAATCACCGGTATCTTCTTACCAGTTTTATATACAGCGACCCTATTACTTGAGCATATGGGCTTTAATAGGGTATATTTTATTATTCACGGGCATACTTTACGGTGTTCATATGCTAAACAGAAGGCATCATAGAAAAAGTGTTGCCGAAAATGAACGGGCCTTAAAAATGAAGAACCTCGAGGCTGAACAGGAGATCATTAAACTGCGAAATGAAAAACTCGAGCAGGATATGGCAAATAAGAACCGTGAATTAGCGGTTTCTACCATGAGTCTTATAAAAAAGAACGAGTTCCTTACCAATATCAAAGATAAATTAAAGGATGCCGATGCCTCGTCAGGGGTAAAATCGGTGATAAAGACCATCGACCAGGATATTAATGAAGAAGACAACTGGAAGTTCTTTAAAAAGGCATTTAGCAATGCCGATAAAGATTTCTTTCAAAAGATAAAATCCAGACATCCGCAGCTTACTTCAAACGATCTTAAATTATGTGCTTATTTAAGATTAAATCTTTCTTCTAAAGAGATCGCTCCTCTACTTAATATTTCTGTAAAAAGCGTGGAAATTAAACGATATCGTTTGCGTAAAAAGATGGATTTGGACCGGGAAACCAATCTTACCGAGTATATTTTAGCTTTATAAACTTTACATTAACTTTTTTTACCTCTACATTACCTCTACAATTGGCTAATATCCTCTGGGCCAGTGAAAACGTTTTCGTTTTTATTATTCTTATAAACCCCTGTTTTTATTGATAATTCGATAAAATCGTCCTAAATTTTCTTGATTATTAATAATTGTAGATTTTTTGTAAAGGTTGATTTGCAACTTTCCCAACAACTTGTTAATATATTGAGTATTCAATTTTAATCAATTAACAAATGAAGAAATTTACCTGTCTTTTGATTGTATTTCTAAGCGGGTTTTTCGCGGCTTACGCGCAATCGTTTTCGGTTAGCGGGAACGTTACCGATGAAAACAACATGCCTTTATTGGGGGTTAATGTTATAGTAAAAGGAGAGGCTCGTGGTACCACCACAGATTTCGACGGAAACTATACCATTGATGATCTTTCTCCGGAAGATGTACTCCAGTTTAGTTATATAGGTTTTCAGGCCAAAGAAATAACCGTAGGAAATCAACGAACAATTAATGTCGTATTGCTGGCCGATTCCCAAGCCCTGGATGAGGTCCTGGTAATAGGTTATGGTACGCAGACTAAGAAAGAGATCACCGGTGCCGTAAGTGTAGTGGGAGCTCAAACAATTGAGGATTTAAATCCTGTAAGAGTAGAACAGGCCCTTCAGGGTACGGTGCCAGGGGTAAACATTACCTCAGCGTCGGGTTCACCGGGAAGTGCTTCTACTATTAATATTAGGGGAATTAGTACGAACGGAGATAACAGACCATTGATCCTTGTAGACGGGAACGTTATTGAGGACCTTAGTGTTATTAACCCAAATGATATAGAAAGCATTAACGTATTGAAAGATGCCACTGCCGGTATCTATGGAGTTCGTGCTGCTAACGGGGTAATCCTTATTACAACCAAATCGGGTAAATTCAACTCAGATCTTAAAGTAGAATTTGATGCCTATACAGGGATCCAGGAAACAACCAGAAAATTACCTGTACTTAATACTGTAGAATATGCGGTTATCGTAAACGAGGCATACGCCGCAGCAGGGCAAAACCCACCTTTTCCTAATTTCAGGGCTATAGGCCGTGGAGTTAACTACCAGGATGAGGTATTTTCTACCGCTCCAATCTCAGATATGAATCTTAATGTTTCTGGCGGAACCGATAAATCCACTTACTCTGTAGGTGCTTCTTATTTTAACCAGGACGGAATCGTTGGTGGTAGTAAAGCTAATTATGATCGTTTAACAGCGAGACTTAACTACAACCTGGAGATCATTGAGAATCTTAAATTAAATGTTTCAGGGATCTACACTAATACGAATAGGAGAACCTTAGCCGAAAATGCTTTAGGTTCGGTTCTTTTCAACGCGGTAAATATGAATCCTACCCTGCCTATTTTCGATGAGAATGGTGAATTCACTTTAGCTGAAGGATTAGGGAATGAGGTCATTAACCCGCTAGCTCAAATAGAAAATACTTATAATGATACCGAGATCAACAAAATAAGTGGTGTTGGTGGCTTAGAATATACTTTATGGGATAAGCTTTCTGCAAAAACACAATTCCAGTTTAACTATTCAGAAGTGGACGGTAGATTTTTCTCTCCTGAAGTATTCTACGGATCTGGAAAGGTATTTAACGTAGACAGGAATAGTGTTACCGAAAATTTTGACATTTATCGCGATTATACCTGGGATAACTATTTAACTTATGACGACAGCTTTGGTGATCATAATATAAAGTACCTTTTAGGTATGTCTGTCTTCAAGACTACCGGGGATCTTTCTTCTTTCACCGGGTTTGAGTTGCCATCAAACGAATACTCTGCAGCTAGCATTGCCAATGCAGCAGAGGTGCAGGATAACTATCGTAATGGTGGTAATACCTTTGACTCGAGATTATTGTCTTACTTCAGTAGGTTGCAGTATGATTACCGAGGGAAATACTTATTCTCAGGATTGATTAGACGTGATGGTTCTACAGCTTTTGGTCCGGAAAATAAATTCGGTTGGTTCCCTTCTGCTTCTGTTGGATGGGTGATCTCTGATGAAGAATTCCTTAACGACAGTGATTTCCTTAACTTCCTTAAGATAAGAGGTAGTTACGGTATTATAGGAAATGATAGAATTCCGGCATTTAGATTTACTTCTTTGCTTAATGGAGAAGGAACGTATGTTTTTGATAACGAACTTGTTTTTGGTAAAGCCAGCGGAGCTCTTGGAAATCCGGAGATCAAATGGGAAAAACAAAAAACACTCGATATTGGTCTGGATGCAAGATTTTTAGATTCCAGGGTAGATGTTACCATGGATTACTTCAAGAAGCGAACTGAAGATCTTTTAGTGGTATCTCAGGTTTCAGGAATTTTAGGAATTGGAGCACCTGGAGCCGCTCCACCTGTAGTGAATGGTGGTATTGTAGAAAACGAAGGATTTGAATTTTCCATTGGATATAATCAAATGGTAAATGATGATTTTAAATTTAATATCAATTATAATTTAACTGCTCTTCGCAACGAGGTGCTGTTTGTAGATAGTGAAAATGGCTTTTTAACCGGAGGAGCTTTCGGTATTGGTCTGGAGCCGCCTTCAAGAATGGAAGAAGGACAACCACTTGGTTATTTCTACGGACTTCAAACAGATGGCATTTTCCAGAATCAACAGGAAGTGAATGATGCTGCTGCACAGGCAAATGCTGCTCCTGGAGATCTTCGTTATGTAGACCAAAATGGTGATGGCATCATAGATTCAAACGACAGGGTGAATATTGGAGATCCAATTCCAGATTTCACCATGGGTATGAATTTAGGGTTTACGTATAAGAATTTTGATTTTAACGCCTATGCATATGCCTCTTTAGGTAATGAGATCGTTAGAAATTATGAGCGTAATCAGCCAAATACCAACAGAACGAATTCTTATTTAGGAAGATGGACCGGTCCGGGAAGTACAGATAGTTTCCCAAGAGTGACTATAGGGGCAAATTCCAATAACCTGTTTTCAGACTTCTATGTGGAAGACGGTTCTTACTTAAGGTTACAAAACGTGCAGTTGGGATATAACCTGGATTCAGATATGATCGCTGCGACAGGATTATCTAAATTCAGAATTTATGCATCGGTAAACAATGTATTTACACTTACAGAGTATACCGGATACGATCCTTCAGCTTCAACCGGAGCTCCAATTGGAGGCGGAATAGACCAGGGATTCTATCCTGTACCCAGAGTTTATATGTTAGGAATTAATTTGAAATTTTAATTAAATGAGAACGAAATTATATACAATCAATTGGATCCTTGCTTTTGCCTTTCTGGCACTGGCCGGATGTAGTGATGACTTCGTGGACGTAGGTAGTGAAGATGAAAACTCTGAAGACTATTTTAATACTCCCGAAGAATATGACCTGGCATTGGTAGGTGCTTATGATTTGCTTCAGGCAACCTATCTTAATGTAATGCTTGGAGAAATTGCCTCAGACAACACCCTTGCTGGTGGAGAGAGTGCTACTGATGTTCCCGGGATACAGGAAATAGATGATATGGTACATACTCCGGTTAACCAACAACTTCGTGATATATGGAGTTGGATGTTTGCAGGTGTGAACCGTGCAAATTATGTACTGGAATTCCAGGATAAGATAGATTTTACCGGAAAGAATGAGATCATTGCCCAGGCAAGATTCCTGAGAGCTTATTATTATTTTGAACTTGTAAAGTGGTTTGGAGATGTGCCGTTGGCAATTGATAGCAGGATCCAGTTTGGTGACCAATTCGATATTCCAAGAGCACCAAAATCTGAGGTATATGCCCTGATTGAGCAGGACCTTATGTTCGCTGCGGCAAATTTACCTGCAACACAGGCTCAAAAAGGTAGAATTACCTCTGGGGCGGCACAGGCATTACTTGGTAAGGCTTATTTATATCAGAATAAATTCGCTGAAGCTGCTTCAGCTTTCGAACCGGTGATCAACGGGCCATACAGCCTGGTAGAAGATTATGAGTTTATATTCGAACCAGAAGGTGAGAATAATGCTGAATCTATATTCGAAGTTCAGTACACAGATAAAGAAGGAGCCGGTTTTGGTTGCCTGCAGTGTAGTGAAGGTAATGTAGCCGTAGGATTTAACGGAGTTAGAAATATCTCTTACCCTCCAAACTTTGAAGGTGGGTTTGATTCTGGATTTAGTTTCAATGTTCCGGTTCAGGAAGTCGTAGACCTATATTCAGACGATGACATTAGAAAAGATGTGGCGATCCTGGATATCGAAGCTCATGCTGAAGAAACCGGAGCTACCTATGAAACCGGGTTTGAACATACCGGATATTTCAACAGAAAATATATTGCCAGAAGAGGAGACCTTAATACGGGAGATGCCAATCTTACCAACCCGAATAATTACAGAGCTATTCGTTTAGCTGATGTTCTATTAATGGCTGCCGAAGCAAACTATAAGAAGTCTGCTGCAGATGAAGACAAGGCCAGAACTTATTTGAATCTTGTAAGAGAACGTGCAGAACTTGATCCGGTAACTTTATCTGGAAATGCTCTTTTAGAGCAGATCTACGAAGATCGTCGCCTGGAGCTGGTAGGGGAAGGACACAGGTTCTTTGACCTTGTTAGAACAGGAAGAGCTGCAGAAGCAATTGATGGTTTCCAGACGGGAAAACACGAATTGTTCCCTATCCCAGCAATAGAAATTGAGCTTGCCGGCAATAACTGGCAACAAAACCCAGGTTACTAAAAAATAATTAAAACGAATAAAGATGAAAATATTCAAATTCTTAGCAATGCTTACCATCTCGGTGCTGTTCTTTACAGGATGCGAAGATGAAGAAATTACCAATTACGCTTTCCAGGAGATCTCTGCTCCTACCAACGTTTCTGCTATTTTTGATGTTTCGCAGGACGATACGGGAACAGTAACTATCACCCCTAGTGGTGAGGGCGCCCAGGTTTTCCAGGTCGATCTTGGAAATGGTGAAACAGCAGAACTTGCTGCAGGAGAGTCTGTGACTACTGCCTATGCAGAAGGAGAGTACATGGTTAAGATCGTGGCCGTTGGGTCTACGGGTCTAACCAGTGAATACAATCAAATGCTGAATATTTCTTTCAAGGCTCCAGAAAATCTTGAAATT
>JBFGDP010000153.1:0-5989 GCA_041580575.1 Christiangramia sp. | reverse complement strand
TACTACCCTCAATGAACTTTCGCCTTGCTCCCAAAGCGGCTGCAAATATACACCAACTTCTTTCTTGAAACCAAATAAAAAATGAAGTTATTTTAGAAAAATTTAAGATTGAAAAGTAACTGACTGCAACTCACCAGTTTCTGTTATACAATTTCTTCATTTTAATCTTACCAGAAAGATTCTCACCTTAAATATTCAGTATACCTATATATTAAGGTATAATATATATCGTGGCCTATATACATATATGTATTGCGCAACCAGATTCAACGTCTTATCTTTGTGGCTTCGCAAAAATTGAAAAGAATGATCAAGATTACTCTGCCAGACGGAAGTATTAAAGAGTTTGAAAAAGGAACTACCCCAATGGAGGTAGCCAAAAGCATAAGTGAAGGATTAGCCCGGAATGTAATTTCGGCTAAATTCAATGATGAAACAGTGGAAGTATCCACCCCTTTAACCACCGATGGCAATCTTGTTCTGTTCACCTGGAGTAACGAGGAAGGAAAAAAAGCATTCTGGCATTCTTCTTCACACGTGATGGCCCAGGCTATCCAGGACCTGTATCCAGGAGTCAAACTTACTATTGGTCCGGCCATCGAAAGAGGCTTTTATTATGATATCGATTTTGGAGACCACAAGATCTCTGATAACGATTTCAAAAAGATCGAGGACCGAATGCTGGAAATTGCCAGAGGAAAACATGATTTTCAGCTAAGGGAAGTTTCCAAACAGGAAGCACTTGATTTTTATAAAAATGAAAACAACCAGTTCAAGGTTGAATTAATCGAAAACCTTGAAGATGGTGAAATTACCTTCTGCGATCACGATACCTTTACCGATTTGTGCCGTGGAGGCCATATTCCTAATACCGGTATCATTAAAGCAGTAAAATTAATGAGCGTTGCCGGTGCATACTGGAGAGGCGATGAGAAAAATCCGCAGCTTACCAGAGTATATGGTATATCATTCCCGAAACAAAAAGATCTTAAAGAACACCTGGAGCTTTTAGAGGAAGCAAAAAAGAGAGATCACAGGAAACTAGGAAAAGAACTGGAGCTTTTTACTTTCTCCCAGAAAGTTGGCCAGGGATTACCACTTTGGCTACCTAAAGGTGCCGCTTTAAGAGAAAGACTAGAGAACTTTCTGAAGAAAGCCCAGAAGAAAGCCGGATACGAGATGGTAGTAAGTCCTCATATTGGAAGCAAGGAGCTATATGTCACTTCTGGCCATTACGCTAAATATGGTGAAGACAGTTTTCAGCCCATAAGTACACCTAATGAGGGAGAAGAGTTTATGCTGAAGCCTATGAACTGTCCGCATCATTGTGAGATGTATAATGCATCTTCCTGGAGTTACCGTGATCTTCCAAAAAGATTTGCTGAATTCGGCACTGTATACAGGTATGAGCAAAGTGGAGAACTTCATGGACTTACCAGAGTGCGTGGTTTCACGCAGGATGATGCTCACATTTTCTGTATGCCTGAACAGCTGGACGAAGAATTTAAAAAAGTAATAGATCTTACCTTATATGTTTTCTCATCCTTAGGATTTGAAAACTTCACTGCCCAGGTTTCATTAAGAGATCCGGAAAATAAAGAGAAGTATATTGGCTCTGACGATGTTTGGGAAAAAGCAGAAAGCGCCATTATTAATGCGGCTAAAGAAAAAGGACTCAACTATGTTGTGGAAACTGGTGAAGCAGCCTTTTATGGCCCCAAGCTCGATTTCATGGTAAAAGATGCCCTGGGAAGAAGCTGGCAATTAGGTACCATCCAGGTAGATTATAATTTACCTGAGCGTTTTGACCTGTCATATAAAGGAAGTGACAATGAGTCACACCGCCCGGTCATGATCCACAGAGCACCATTTGGTAGTATGGAACGTTTTATTGCCATCTTATTAGAGCATACCGGAGGAAATTTTCCTCTGTGGTTAATGCCTGAGCAAGCTATTATTCTCTCGCTCAGTGAGAAATATGAAAAATACTCACAAAAAGTTTTAACTTTGCTCGAAAATCACGAAATTCGCGCCCTTGTTGACAACAGAAACGAGACAATTGGCAAGAAGATCAGGGAAGCTGAAGTAAATAAATTCCCGTATATGCTTATTGTCGGGGAGCAGGAAGCCAATGATGGTACGATTTCTGTACGAAAGCATAGTGAAGGGGATCTTGGTACCATGAAGATCGAAGAATTTGCAGATTTGATAAATTCAGAAATCAATAGTACCTTAAAGCCTTTTAAAACTGAAGTTTAACTAAAATTACAAGCCATAGCTATACGTAGAAAAAAACCGAACAGATTCGGAAGACAAAAAGAAGAACAACACCGAATCAATGAGAAAATTAAAGCAGACGAGGTTCGCCTCGTTGGTGATAATGTTGAAATGGATGTATATCCAATCAGAAAAGCCCTGGCAATTGCTAAAGAACAGGAGCTTGATCTGGTAGAAATTTCTCCAAACGCCAAACCACCGGTGGTGAAGGTCATGGACTATAAAAAGTTTCTTTACGAACAAAAGAAACGTGAAAAAGCCATGAAAGCCAAAGCCAGTAAAGTGGTCGTTAAAGAGATTCGATTTGGTCCCAATACAGATGACCACGATTACGAGTTTAAAAAACGTAATGCTGAAAAATTCTTGAAAGACGGGGCAAAGCTAAAGGCTTTCGTATTCTTCAAAGGTCGTTCCATCGTTTTTAAAGATAAAGGGGAGATCCTTTTATTGAGACTGGCGCAGGATCTGGAAGATTATGGTAAGGTAGAACAAATGCCTAAGTTGGAAGGAAAACGTATGACGATGTTCTTATCTCCAACCAAGAAATCGAAGTAATAAATAGAAATAAGAGAGTTAATTATAAAAAAGGACAGTAATGCCTAAAATGAAAACAAAATCCAGTGCCAAGAAGCGTTTCAAGCTAACAGGTACAGGTAAGATCAAAAGAAAGCACGCGTTTAAGAGTCACATCTTAACAAAGAAGTCTAAGAAACGTAAGCTAGCCTTAACGCACAGTACTTTGGTACATGAAGCAGATAAGGACAATGTCAAACTTCAATTACGTTTAAAGTAATTAGAAGCTCTTGAGGTTTAATTAAATTATTTAACCATGGAGTTGGGCAACACTTTGACTGTGCTTAATGTAACAGTTTGAAGTTTAAGTTAGAAGTGTCGTTAAGACCGCCTGCTACAAAAAAATGTAAAAAATGCCAAGATCAGTAAACTCAGTTGCCAAAAGGGCACGTAGAAAAAAAGTTTTAAAGCAAGCAAAAGGATATTTCGGACGTCGTAAAAACGTTTGGACCGTTGCTAAAAATGCGGTTGATAAAGCTATGCTTTATGCATACAGAGACCGTAAAGCCAAGAAACGCAACTTCCGTTCTTTATGGATTATGCGTATAAACGCTGCAGCCAGACAAGAAGGATTATCTTATTCTCAATTCATGGGGAAACTTAACGCCAGTGGAATTGGTTTGAACCGTAAGGTTCTTGCCGATTTGGCGATGAACAACCCGGAGGCTTTTAAAGCAATTGTAGAAAAAGTAAAATAAAACGATTACACTCTCTTATAGAAAATCCCGCAAATAGCGGGATTTTTTTTACTATCTAATGAATTTCCGTAGAATCCCCTCTATCTGTTCTATAGGTTTATCCAGGGAGGCATTAATTAAATTAGTACTTTCCCTATCAACCTTTGTGGTGTTAGAATACCATAACTGGTAGGAAAAGTTTTTATTTCTGATTTGCAATTCGTCTGCTACTACATCCATATAAGAAGCAAACGCCCTGTCTCCCTTTCTGAACATAAAGAAAATAAGGTTCTCACGCGATTCCACTTTATCAACATAAGATCTCAGAATCAATTCTTCTTTGAGTGGATTGATCTGAAGATTGATGGAGTCATATTTCTGCATTTGGTTCAGGATCTTCACCGCCCCGGGATATGCATAAATAATCATCGGTTTTCCTGAGTTTTTACCGAGATTCCAAAGCCTCGACAATAGGGCGTAAAATCCAGGTTCCCTCTCGGCATCGTCGGGCATTAATACTACATTTCGCTTTGGAGTCTGCAGAGAATTATTTGGTTTAAAAATATAGACATTTACTTCACAGGTATTAAGAAGAGATTCGGTCAAAGCACCAAGAGAGCTGTCTGATATTTCAGATTTTTTATGCATACCTAAAATAAGATCGGTAATCTCATTCTCTTTAATTACTCCGGAAATCGCATTTGTAAGATTATTATCATACCTCACAATTCCATTCAGCTCATTGTCAAAGCCAGATGCAGATTGTTTGGCCTGATGAATTAGCCGTTCTGCTTCTTCCCGATCCTGAATATTTCCGGAATTTGAGATCACATTCAAACCATATAAGGAATTTTGGGTCACACCGGTTTCAATCAATGAAGCCAGATAAAGCAGGTCTTCAACATTTTCAGCATTCTTTACAGGAATAAGAATTCGCTGGATTTCATCATTATCACGGCGATCTGAAGGAGTAGCTTTAGCAGATAGAATTCCCCTTCCCGCTTTTTCAGTAGCAAAAGATGCCATGGTACAGGTGACAAGAATCATTAGGATTGTACCATTTAGAACCTCATCACTTAAAAGCCGAATCGGGATCCCAGTAGCTGTATGACCAATAATAATGTTATACCCAATGAGTACCGCTGCCAGGGTGGCTGCAGCCTGGGCATTACTTAAACCAAAGATCATCAGACCTTCGCTGGACGTAAGCCGCAGAGATCTCTGTGCAAGCCTTGCAGCAAGATATTTACCCAGGGTCGCGGTTATCATCATGAAAAGGCCAACTTTAAGGCTTCCAGGATCTGAAAAGAACAACTCATAATCTATAAGCATACCTATTCCAATAAGAAAGAAAGGAATAAAAATGGCATTACCTACAAACTCCACCCTATTCATTAATGCTGATGTGCGGGGAATCAGGGGATTTAAGGCCAGGCCACACAAAAAAGCCCCAATGATGCCTTCTATCCCGGCCAGTTCAGAAAGAAAAGCAGCCAGGAAAACCATACTTAATACAAAGATATATTGGCTTACAGGATCTGATATACGCTTAAAAAATGATCTCCCCAGGATTGGAAAAAGGTACAAAACTACCAACCCAAAGATCAAGACCGAAATTATCAGCCGAATCCAGAAATATACATCTACTTCCCCGCGATGCATTCCAACAATCACTGCCAGAACCAGTAATGCCAGAGTATCTGTAATAATTGTACCTCCAACGCTAATATTTACCGCGATATTCCTGGTGATCCCCATTCTTCTTACCAATGGATAAGTGATCAAAGTATGAGAAGCAAACATACTTGCTAACAGAACAGATGTATCCAGAGAATAATCCAGAAAATAAAAACTCCCTACAATACCCAATAGCATTGGAATAAGAAAGGTAAAAGAACCGAATAGCAAGCTTCTGGACCTGTTCTTTTTAAAGTCTGCCAGATCGATCTCCAGCCCTGCCAGGAACATGATATATAGTAAACCAGCTGTTCCAGATAAGATAATCCCACTATCGCGTTCCAGCAAATATAGTCCATGAGGACCTATGACCGCTCCAGCTACGATTAGACCAAGAATGGCCGGCACTCTTATTTTATTGAGAAGTATAGGAGTAATTAGAATGATACTAAGAATGATAAGAAATTTGAGGACCGGATTAGTAAGGGGCAGTGAAATATCCAGAAAAACAATTTCCAGCATCATATATGGTTTTTAGTTAGTAAGTCTCCCCCCAGGCGGTTAGTACCAGTTTCCGTGAGCCACCTCGATTTCTATGCTCACACAAATAAATCCCCTGCCAAGTACCAAGATTTAGCTTCCCTTTGGTAATAGGGATTTGAAGGAAACTTCCCGTCAATGATGTTTTTATATGTGCCGGCATATCGTCTGGCCCTTCCTGTGTATGCTTGTAGTATGGCTGATCTTCGGGAACCATCTCATTAAAATGACTGGCAAAATCTTCT
>JBFGDP010000152.1:0-5998 GCA_041580575.1 Christiangramia sp. | reverse complement strand
TCGTTGTTCTGGTTATCTGGAAATGCTCCGGGTGGCTGATTAAAAAAGCCGGCTGGTGGGTTATTCAATCCTATATTCCCGGGAATATTGGTTTCTCCAAGATCCTGAATTGCCACAATATTACGGGTATCCTGTATATTCTGAATATTATTGGTGCGGTTGGTCACCCAAACCTGTATCCTTTTTATCTGGATATTGGTATTAATAAACGGGTAGTTTTCCAGCGCTTTATCATAGGTATCCCTGAAGTAATGCGCTAAAAAGAAGTGCCGGTCCTGGTCATAATCCAGTGCGAACTTTTCAAAATCCTCAACGGTGGCACCGCCTTCAACGTTCACCGTGCGACGTTCAGACTTTTGCTCTGAAAATACACCGGTAACCCTGGTTTTTCCGAATTGAAGTTCTGTTTTAAAACCAAAAAGGCTTTGGGCTCCCTGGATCAGAGAATTGCTCAGCGGCATGTTTACGTTACCTACTTCTATCTTCTGAATGATGTCATCTTCATTGGGAGTATATTCCAGCTTCAACTGGTTCTGAAAATCAAAAGTAGATTCTGTGTCATAATTGGCAGTGATCTGCAACCTCTCTCCTACCTGCCCCAGCAAACTAAGACTTATTCGCTGATCGAAATCAAAAGACAGGTTTCTCCGGTTCCTGGGTGAAAAAGCGGGATTATCCTGCTTAGTGTATAACAAACCAAGATCGAGTTCTACAGATCCCTGCGGCACTATATTGATCTCTGTACCGCCAAAAATGCTTTCAAAAAAATTACTGTTTACATAAAAGTCAGGCAACAGGTCTTTCTGGATATCCTCGGCTCCTTCTTTTCTTCCGGAAAGCGCATCATTTTTAAGTTTGAAATAATTACGCATCTCCTCCTGTAGAACGAGTTCTTCAAATTCGGCAGGGGTTAGAACAAGGGGCAAACTTAGATTGATCTCCCCCAGTTGCTGTTTATAGAAATAACGGTTAAGAACGGGATCATATTCGTATTTAGAAACGATACTTTCAGGATCGGGAAGACTGATATCCCCAAGAACATAGCCGGTTGCGGTGGTATCCTGGGGCGTTTCCTGAGCCACAGAATCCACTGAAAAAACCAGTATTAACAGGATGCTCAGGTATACCGGTAAATACAATTTAGAGTAATTGTTCCTCAATTTACTTACAGCTTTTTAAGAGCCAGTTTTATAATAGATTCTACGGTGGATTCAGGATCATCTTTGAGGATCTTCTCGACAACTTTACCGGCCTGACGCCTGTTGTAGCCTAAGATCTCTAAAGCTGATAACGCTTCATCCTTGTTAGTATTGTTCTGAGAAACGAAAACTTCGTCATCTCCAAGCACTTTTAGCACCTTATCTTTTAGATCCAGGATCACTCTCTGGGCGGTTTTTGCACCAATTCCCTTCACGCTCTGAATAGTAGGAACATCACCTTTAGCAATAGCCTCGGTTACTTCACGTGGCTGCAGGGAAGATAACATTATTCTCGCTGTACTGGTTCCAACACCGGAGACTGAGATTAGAAGTTTAAAGATCTCTCTCTCAGATTTCTCCACAAAACCATATAATGTATGGGAATCTTCCTTCACCTGTAAATAGGTATAAAGGCTCACCGCTTCTGAGTCTGGGATTAGCGAATAAGTATGCAGAGAAATGTTTACGGTGTATCCAATTCCGTTGCATTCTATTACAACGTAGGTTGGATTTTTTTCAATTAACTGGCCCTTTAAGTGGTGGATCATGAAAAAACATTGGGTTCAAACTCAAATGTAGTAAAATAAACCAAAGGCAGAAACCGGGTTTCTGCCTTTTCATTTGAGCTTATTTAAATTTATTTTTTAAGTCTTTTTTCCTTTTCCTGGGCATCTACAACCGCTACCGCCGCCATATTTACAATTTCTTCTACACTGGCGCCCAGCTGCAGAATGTGCACAGGTTTTTTCATCCCCATCATAATTGGGCCTATTGAATCTACATTATTAAGCTCTTTTATTAACTTATAAGTACTGTTGGCTGAATCCAGATCTGGATAGATCAGTGTATTTACCTTCATGCCCGCTAACTTGGAAAATGGAAATTTATTCTGGAGCATCTCCCGGTTAAGGGCAAAATCTGCCTGAAGTTCTCCATCTACTTTCAGGTCTGGCTGAAATCTATGCAGATATGAAACGGCATCCCTGACCTTTCTGGCTCTTGGATCCTTGGAGGACCCAAAATTAGCATAGGAGATCATGGCTATAACAGGTTCCATCCCGAATAACTGAACTGTACGAGCGGTCATTTGCGCGATTTTAGCCAGATCTTTAGCCGGAGGATCTATATTGATAGACGTATCACTGATAAATAACGGACCCCTGGAAGTATTCATCACATTGGTGGCAGCCACCCGGGTCACCCCTTTTGCCATACCAATAAGTTCGAGCATGGGCTTGACCACGGTTGGATAGGCTCTGGAATATCCTGAAAGTAACGCATCTGCATCACCCTCATTCACCATCATGGCCGCAAAATAATTCCGTTCGCGCAACAGCTTTTCAGCATCATATTTGGTAACTCCGTTTCTATGCCTGGTTTCCCAGTATTTCTGCGCATAGTTATTACGATGTTCCTCTTCCTCATCAGATTTTGGATCGATGATCAAAACATCATCATCATCAAAATCAATTTCGCCCATTAACTCTTTAATAACCTCTCTTCTACCCAATAGAATAGGCATACCAATACCTTCATCCTTTACGATCTGGGCTGCTTTAAGCACATCCAAATGGTCTGCCTCGGCAAAAACGATACGTTTAGGGTTGGTCTTTGCACGATTAATGAGCAACCTGGTGATCTTATTCTCATTACCCATTCTTTCCAGCAGTTCATCCTCATATTTCTGCCAGTCCTGAATACCTTCTCTGGCCACACCGCTCTCCATAGCTGCTCTGGCCACCGCCGGAGGAACTTTAGCGATCAACCTTGGATCGAAAGGCTTTGGAATGATATAATCGGGACCAAAATTAAGACGTGTTTCGCCATAGGCAACATTCACCTGCTCCGGCACCGCCTCTTTGGCTAGTTCTGCCAGGGCTTTTACCGCGGCTTTCTTCATTTCCTCATTGATCTTGGTCGCCCTTACATCCAGGGCTCCTCTGAAAATGAAAGGAAATCCAAGTACGTTGTTAACCTGGTTAGGATGATCGCTTCGGCCGGTAGCCATTATAATATCTTTCCTGGTCTTCATGGCCAGTTCATAATCGATCTCGGGATTAGGATTCGCCATAGCGAAAACGATCGGCCTTTTGGCCATACTTTTCAACATCTCCGGAGTTACAATATTGGCAATGGAAAGACCTACAAATACATCGGCATTCTTCATGGCCTCCTCCAGGGTATCTATTTTCCTGGCCGTAGCGAATTCTTCCTTTTCTTCAGACAGATTTGGACGATCTTTCCTGATCACTCCTTTACTATCCAGCATAACAATATTTTCTGCCTTTGCGCCGAAAGACTTATATAACTTGGTACAGGATACGGCCGCAGCACCGGCACCACTTATTACAATCTTAACTTTTTCTATCTTTTTCTTCGCCAGTTCCAGAGAATTCAGCAATGCGGCCGCCGAAATAATGGCCGTACCATGCTGATCATCGTGCATCACCGGGATGTCCAGTTCTGCTTTGAGTCTGCGCTCTATTTCAAAAGCTTCCGGGGCTTTAATATCTTCTAGGTTGATTCCGCCGAAAGTTGGTGCGATATTCTTGACCGTCTCTATAAACTTGTCCACATCTTTGGTATCTACTTCTATATCGAAAACATCGATATCTGCAAAGATCTTAAACAGCAACCCCTTACCTTCCATTACCGGCTTGGATGCTTCCGGCCCAATATCACCAAGACCAAGCACTGCGGTACCATTAGAGATCACTGCTACCAGGTTCCCTTTAGTAGTATATTTATAGGCGTTTTCCTTATCTTTTTCTATTTCCAGACAAGGCTCTGCCACACCGGGCGAATAAGCCAGAGAGAGATCTCTTTGAGTTGCATATTTTTTGGTAGGTACGACTTCAATTTTTCCTGGCTTAGGTTTAGCATGATAAACCAGGGCCTCTCTTCTCTTTCTGGAAGTATTACTCATAATTTAATTTTTTGGCTGACTAGCAAAGGTAACAAGGCTGAACTTAATTAGAAATCTATTCTTTTAAAAAGCTGATATTTCTTTTCAGACCTTCATATTTTGTACGTTTAACGGCAGATTTACGGAATATTTCATTAAAAGTTTCCCTGGTAATCTCTTCCCAGTCCTTCTTTTCATTTTCCAGTAGATCTGGATGGGGATTAAAAAGTGGTTCGTTATGGGGTTTAGAGAAACGATTCCAGGGACATACATCCTGGCACACATCACAGCCAAACATCCAGTCGTCGAACTTATCTTTATATGATGAAGGAAGTTCATCCTTCAGCTCGATGGTAAAATAGGAAATGCATTTACTACCGTCCACCTTATAGGGTTCTACAATGGCTTGGGTTGGGCAGGCATCTATACATGCAGTACAGGAACCACAATGATCGGTCACGGGGGTGTCATATTCCAGATCCAGGTCTACGATAAGTTCTGCAATAAAATAGAAGGAGCCGGTTTTCTTTGACAGTAAATTTGAATGCTTACCAATCCAGCCGAGTCCGCTTTTTGCAGCCCAGGCTTTATCCAGTACAGGAGCCGAATCTACAAAAGCCCGCCCATGAAAATCGCCGATTTCATCCTGCAGGCTGGTTAATAATTCTTTCAACTTATCCTTGATCACAAAGTGATAATCCCTGCCATAGGCATATTTACTGATCTTATAGGAGTCTTTATTCTGAAATTGATGCGGATAATAATTCAGCAATAAGGAGATCACACTTTTAGAGCCGGGCACCAGTTTGGTAGGATCCAGACGCTTATCGAAGTAATTTTCCATATAGCGCATTTCTCCGTGCATATTCTGCTCCAGCCAGTTTTCTAATCGCGGAGCTTCTTCCTCTAGAAATTCCGCTTTGGAAATGCCACATGAAAGAAAGCCGAGGCGTTTAGCTTCGGCTTTTATAAAATCTGTATAGCGCCTTTTATCGATCATAGCGCTAAGTTAATATTTATAATGGGTAAATTTTTCCTAGTTGCAGCCTAAATCTTCCATAGACTGGTGGTCGGCATTTGGAAAGCAATTTCCGCCAGGCAAACTATCAGGAACAAACCTGGCAAGATTATTATCATACAATGCCTCTTCAATAAATACCGTTACTAGATTTATCTCCTCGCTGGTTAGATGAAGTGGCTGAAATAATGGAGATAATTTATCAATTGGGACCTCTTGGTTTTCAGGTATTGCATTATTTTTATAAACCACAACCTCTCTTAAAGTTCTAAAACTCCCTCCATGACCATAGAATTGAACATCCTTTAAATTATACAATTGAGGCGTTTTAAACTTAAAATCATCATTCGGATTCAGGGTAAATCCACCTCTACCCAATTTCGTAGTCTCATCTACGGGCTTATGCACATTTACACCCGAAAGATCTCTCATTCCCAGGGAATGAAAACCCATTCCATTTAAACCTGGTCCTGAATGGCAGGTATAGCATTCACCTTTGGTATAAAATAGCAATGCACCTTCTTTTTCCGTGACACTCATAGCATTCTTATTTCCTTTCAACCATTTTTGAAAAGGAGCCTGATCTGGCATTAATGTCCTCTCATAGGCAGCAATAGCCAATCCCGCGGTGACTTTAGTATACCTTTCCTCTTCGGGAATTTCGGGAAAGGCCTCATCAAATAGTTTTTTATAAAAGGTTTCAAGCAGATCAGATTCTATTAATTGTCTGTGCACACTCAGTGCTGCAATGGCCTGGGTTTCGACTCCCTCAAAACCGAGTAGATTAGTTTCTTTCGGAGTTCCTGCAGTCCAGGAAGCTTCAGTTCCCAGATTAGTACCCGATGCTCCAAATTGTCCATTCCAGAGCATTACATC
>JBFGDP010000151.1:0-6065 GCA_041580575.1 Christiangramia sp. | reverse complement strand
TATCAACCATGTGATCACGAATGTGGGCGGCGTATATGAAACCAGGAAGACCTCAGAGCAGGACGGAGCTATCTATGAACCGGTACCGGCAAAGATTCAGAAGGAGGCGGTGGCCTTTCTTAACAGGGAAGCATTTATATCTCCACAATGGATGTTGAACCTGGAAATACTGACCAAAATTGAAGCTGCAGATGCGGCAGAAAGAATTCAGTCAATACAGGCAAGAGCTTTGAAGACCTTACTCGAAAAAGATCGAATACACAGGATGATCGCGGCAGAAGAAGTCCTGGGAAAGAAGGCCTATACTGTTACTGATCTTATGAAGGATGTTAGAAAAGGTGTTTTTTCTGAATTATATATTTCTCAAAAAACTGATAGCTATACGAGAAATTTACAACGGGCTTATGTTGATTTTGCTACTTCTTATATCAATGAGCTGAAGCTAAGAGAGGATGAGGATATTTTGCGATCTGATGTATTAGCACTTATGCGAGGTGAATTGAAGAGTTTAAAAGTAGATCTTAAAAAACGGGCAAACCGGGTGGGCCATGAACTTACCAGGTACCACTGGAATGATCTAATCGCCAGAATTGAGGCAGCCATGCAGATAGAAACAACATAAGATCTATTTGAAGTATAAAAAAGCGCCGAATGACGGCGCTTTTTTTATTTCTGTTCACTGGCCTTCTGTTAGAAGGGTAGCTTAATATTAATCGCTGCTTTGAATTATGGATTATCAACACCGGTTGATAAAATGTTCATAATACATTTATAATTTAACTTTTATATGTGGAAGCAATTTTATTAATTAGTGTTAGCAAAAAGTTAATAAAACGTTAATATGGAAACAGCGGTTAGAAACGTAGTGGATTTTAATGATGGGATGATGGTTTCTGAATTAAGACAGAATACTTCCATTAATTTCATAAATACTCTTCGGGAAAACGAATTAATTAAGATCAATAGAAAAGGGCAGATACATCTAACTCCTAAAGGAAAGATTGCCTCTAAATTAGGTGTCGCCAACTATTTAAAAATGGAGAAAGTGGAAATGCAGTTCATCGAGAATGAATTATATAGTTCCAGGATCGAACAACGCGGACTGGTTATGATCTTTGGAGGAATGTTTATTTCCCTGGTTCTCATAATTGGTTTCTGGGTGTTGGAATTGAAAGGTTTCTAAAACAATTGCCGGGTTTCTCAGGCGTTTCTTCTAAGTCCTGTATAAGTTATTATCCGGTTTTTGAACCTGAAGGATAGTTGGAACTACTCCATCAATGGATATTTTTTATGGATAACTGGTCATCTAGTTGAGATGCATTCCATAAATAGAAAAATCACTTTTATTTTAAAATTCCTATTTAAATAACCTCAGGTCGCTGGGTTTCCTGGTAAGATTTGTTACTATAATATTCCCAGACCGTGTTCGAAATTTGTAGGAAATCACGCTGGTGCCAATATTAGATTTGTTTAAAAACATTAATATTAGTACGAATTACAACATTCCAATATCATAAAGCGGTATAAATTGCCGCATGCAGTATTATTACTCTCGTAAGAATCCCGATCGCTCAGGGGTCATGAAAATCCATGCTGATAAATGCAATGACCTTCCCGGTGTACTTTCCAGAATCTACCTGGGCATCTTTGCAAATGAAAAAATGGCCGTTCAAACGGCAAAAGAAAAGTTCCAGCTTACCAAAGTTCAGATTTGTAGCTGCTGTGTTGAAAAATAGTGCTGCTCACAGGTCTTGGGATCGTCATTATTCTGCCAACGATCTTTAGTAATTATATAATTCCACCTAAATTTGTTTAACTTCCTTTAGGTATGGATAAGATCGAGTCAGTTTTAATAAAACATCAAATAAGGCCAACAGCTATACGGCTTTTGATGTATAACTTCTTACAGGAAAAGAAAGTTGCCGTTACCCTGAATGATATTGAATCTGGATTTGATAAATCTGAAAGAACCACCCTTTACCGAACCATAAAAACCTTCGAGAAAAAAGGCCTGGTTCACCAAATAGATGATGGTACCGGGGTGGCCAAGTATGCCCTGGATGATAGCACTTCCAGTTCCAGCAATATGCAGGATCTTCATCTTCACTTCCATTGTAATAAATGCCATGAAACCGTCTGTCTCACAGATCATAAAATTCCCCACATTAGTTTGCCAAAGGGTTATATCAGTAAAGATATGAACCTGGTAATTAAAGGCGTATGCGATAAATGCAGTGAAAGCTAAAATTGCACTTAAGTTGCAGGTATTTCAGGCTAACTTGCTGCAGATTAGTCCTGGGGTCATACTAAGCCACAGGGACTCTTACTTAAATAAAAATTTATATGTCTCAACATACTCACGGTTGCTGTAAACCTCATAACGATGGTGTTTTTGGGGAGCGAACAGAGTTGATCTTCGCCATTTTAAGCGGTGTTTTTCTCATGATTGGATTCCTGCTGGATTCTTTTAGTGATCTAAGTTTCCTTTATATAGTGGCTCCTTATCTTATAGCCTATGCGTTTGGTGGTTATTACACCCTGAAAGAAGCCATTGATGAAATCTCGAAAGGGCGTTTTCAAATAGATTTTTTAATGCTGGTAGCTGCGGTTGGAGCAGCCTTTTTAGATAAGTGGGCAGAAGGTGCCTTGCTGCTTTTCCTTTTTAGTCTGGGGCATGCGCTGGAACATCTGGCGATGGAAAAAGCGACCAAATCGATAGAATCATTAACTAATTTATCGCCGAAAATTGCTTTTAAAAAAGAAGGAGGGGAATACGTAGAGGTTAGCATCAATGCATTAAGGGTTGGTGATATTATACGAATAAGGCCTAATTCTACCGTTAGCGCCGACGGGTTCTTAATTAGGGGTAGTACCAGTATTAACCAGGCGCCTATAACGGGTGAAAGTATCCCGGTAGATAAGGAACCGGTGGCAGATCCAGAAATGGTCTATGAATCATATGACGAAATTCCTGCGCGAAACCGGGTATATGCCGGTACCATAAACGGCGATAATTCTATTGAGGTTCGGGTGATCAAGGAGTCCCGGCATTCTACCCTAAACCGGTTGATAACGATGGTACAGGAGGCACAGGAAAAAAAATCTCCCACCCAATTGCTCACAGATAAATTTGAAAAATATTATGTGCCGGCGGTTTTAATTTTAATCATCCTGCTCAATTTTGCCTTTCTAGTAGTTGATGAAACCTGGCAGCAGAGTTTTTACAGGTCTATGGCGGCCCTGGTAGCTGCCAGTCCCTGTGCGCTGGCAATTTCCACTCCTTCTGCAGTTTTAAGCGGAATTGCACGGGCGGCTAAAGGAGGTGTTCTTATCAAGGGTGGGAAACCTCTAGAAGACCTGGGCACTTTGCGAGCACTGGCATTTGATAAAACAGGTACACTTACTGAGGGTAAGCCAAGGCTCACCGATCTTATCCTGTTGAATGGTCTTTCTAATGATGAATTTTTGAAAAGGGTCATCGCCCTGGAAAGTTCCAGTAACCACCCCCTGGCTAAAGCAGTGGTGCGAGATGGTCAAGCCAGGATGTCTGAGTTAAATGGAATGCCTGCAGTTTCTGATTCTGAAGCTATTCAGGGAAAAGGTATTATGGGAAATGTTGGAGGTGAAATGATAAGGATAGGTAATCTTGAGCTTTATGAGGAAATGGGAGGCGTACCAGACGAGGTGAAAAATCAGGTCTTAGAACTCGAAAAGCAGGGTAAAACAGTGATGCTGGTCAAAAATGATCATCAATTTAGTGGTATACTCGGTCTTATGGACACTCCCCGAAAGGCAGCCCAGGCTACGCTAAGCCGGCTAAAGAAGATAGGGATAAAGAAAATGATCATGCTTACCGGGGATAATCAGCAGGTGGCAGATGCAGTCGCCCGTAAGATTGGACTCACCAATGCCTATGGCAGCTTACTGCCTGAAGAAAAGGTGGAAAAAATAGTTCAGCTCAAAAAAGAGGAACATAAGATTGCCATGGTAGGGGATGGGGTAAATGATGCCCCGGCAATGGCCAATAGTACTGTGGGAATTGCCATGGGCGCAGCTGGTAGTGATGTTGCACTGGAAACAGCAGATATCGCTTTGATGGCAGATAAATTGGAAATTCTTCCGTTTGCTATAGCTTTAAGTCGCAAATCGCAACAGGTAGTGAAACAAAATCTTTGGATAAGCCTGGGTGTCGTTGCCTTATTGTTACCTGCTACCATTTTTGGCTGGGCGAATATTGGTATCGCCGTCGTATTTCATGAAGGCTCTACCCTGGTGGTGGTACTTAATGCATTAAGGCTCCTGGGTTTTAAGGATAAATATAGTACTGTGTAAATTTTTGGAGCTTTTTTAGATTAATAGGATTAAATCCAATAAATTTGAGTAATTTTTGGAATAATTCCTAATTAATAAACTATGGGCACACCTGGATCAATTGAAATTAAGCACTTTAAAGAAGTTCGCGAGGAGAATAATTATACACAGACAGAATTTGCCGCCTTGCTGGGTATTAAAAATTCCACTGCAGATATTGAAAGAGGCCGCACAAAACTCTCCGGTAAAGTAGTGGCAGAACTTTTAAGTCAGTTTGGGATAAATCCTCTTTGGCTTTTTGGTGAAAGCGGACAGAAATACCTTAAGATAAGCCAGGGAGATGTTAGTCCAAAAGTTGTAACCGTAGACAATTCAGATAATGAAAATATAGTACTGGTTAACCAGAAGGCTGCCGCAGGATATCCTCATAACGTGCAGGATGTAGAATGGTATAATCAATTACCGGCTTTTGATATTCCCTTACCTGAATTCAGGAATGCAACCTATAGAGGGTTTCAAATTGAAGGAGATAGTATGCTGCCAGATTACAGGCCCGGTGAATGGGTAATGGGAAAAGCAGTTTCCAGCATAGAGGAAGCCAGTAATAACCGGGTGTACGTTATCGTGATGTATGATTCTGTGTTAGTGAAAAAACTACAAAAAATGCCAGATCCTTCCAAGGTGCTATTAATTTCATTAAACGAGGAATATTTACCGTTGGAGATCAATGTACATCAGATCCAGGAGATATGGCAGGTGAATTCCAAGCTTACCTTTAACCTGGACAATCCATCCAATAGTGGTCTTTTTCAGGAATTACAGCAATCAATGGAAGATCTTAAAAGGGAATTGAAATCTTTTAAAAGCTAAAAACCCTTTTCGGTAGGAAAAGGGTTGATTTAAAACTTTAAGATTAAGGATTAATAGTCGTCGTTACCTTCGACCTCATCTTTTACATCTTTTGCGGCATTCTTAACAGCATCCCCGGCATCGTCGGCAGCCTGTTCTATGTCGTTTCCAACACTGTTCATGTCGTCGTTAACATCGTCCATATCGTCTGATACGTCGTCCATATCATCTGAAACATCATCCATATCGTCTGACATTTCCATATCATCGGTTTCATTTTCTTTCGAAGTATCTCTACAGGAAGTAAAGAATACTCCCATAGATAATACTAAAGCAAACATTACAATTGGTCTTTTCATTTCTTTGTTATTTTGGATTTGGTTTTTAATATTCGATTTTAAGTGAATGGGAACTAGGTAAAATTAATTATCGTCCCCTATTCTATCTATCTCCTCATCGATCTCTTTATTTACTTTTTGATCTACCTTTTTAGCAGTTCTTTCCAGGATGCCTTCTCTTTCCTCGGTAACCTCTGGAGTCTCAACTTTTTTCTCTACTTCAACCTCTTTTACAATTACTTCTTTCTCTGATGTGTCTCTGCATGATGTAAGCAGCATAGAGAACATTAAAAGTCCTATTGCAGGGATTGTTAAACGCTTCATTTTTAATTAGTTTATTGGTTATTTTAGTCGAAATTACAACTAAAACTGATTGGTAGATTTAATTTTAGTTTTTTTTAGCAAAGAATGTTAAGGTTTACGCAAGCGTAAACTCCAGGTATTTCTGCAATTTTTTAACCGCCCCGGTATTGCTGTTTATATAATGACCTGCAATCATTCCGCATTTTTCACGGAATTCTTTGTTTGTATATAATTTGGTCATGATCGCCGTAAATTCTTCTGGAT
>JBFGDP010000150.1:0-6225 GCA_041580575.1 Christiangramia sp. | reverse complement strand
CAGGAAGCTACCATCAAGCAATAAGAGATCCAAGAGATTTCAAATTTTCAGGTCCTGCCAAAAGCAGGACTTTTTATTTAGAACAGTTTCAGATGAGAAAGAGTAATCACGCTTAAATCTAAAACCAGGAATATTTAATTGCCTATCTAATCCAAACCGGCCGAATGTTTTCGATACCGATACATTTTACAACCTTTTTAATCAAGGTACAGAATCCACACTTTTGCTATTATTTGAATTAGTTGTATTTTCGGGTCTTCGCATTTTAAAGGTTTTTTATGTCTCAATTTTGGCTTTACTTCAGGCTTGGCCTTGATCATGTTCTGGACTGGCAGGCTTACGATCATGTATTATTTTTAATTGTGCTGGTCGCGTCTTATGGTTTTAGCACCTGGAAGAGGGTATTGTGGCTGGTGACACTTTTCACCCTAGGACATACTCTCGCTTTATTCCTCTCGGTTTATGAGATTGTTAAAGTAGATTCCGGTTATGTAGAATTTTTAATTCCGGTAACCATACTCGCAACCGCTATTTTCGACATAGCTACTGCAAGAAATAAAGCAAAAAACACTAATTATAGTGTACTCTATTTTACTACTATTTTTTTCGGCCTTATCCACGGTCTGGGTTTCTCCTCCTATTTTAAAATGATAGCTGCGGGTGCCGAAAGCAAATTTCTTCCCCTTGTAGAATTCGCTTTAGGAATTGAAGCTGCTCAACTCATCGTGGTATTAGCTGTAATGATCATAGGCTTCATCCTGCAAAATGTATTGAAAGTTTCTAAAAGGGACTGGATACTCGTTACGGCTTCTATAGTAATTGGGATTATTTTACCCATACTTCATAAAAACTACCTGGCACTTTAGAAATTAATAGATTTAGAAGTAAATCTGCCAATAATCTTTTAATTTGCAGTCAATTATTTTTTATCATTTCCTATAGTCTGCCCTAATTTCATGAATAGAAAGAAACAGCAAAAGTTCGACAAAGCTTATTTGAGAATTGCCAGAGAATGGAGTAAATTATCTCATTGTAATAGAAAACAGGTTGGCGCGTTAATTGTTAAGGATAGAATGATCATTTCTGATGGTTATAACGGGACTCCAACCGGCTTTGAAAATTTTTGCGAAGATGAAGAGGGTTATACTAAATGGTATGTGCTACATGCTGAAGCCAATGCGATACTAAAGGTGGCCGGTTCAACGCAGTCATGTAAAGACGCCACTCTTTATATTACCATGTCCCCGTGTAAAGAATGTAGTAAATTGATACACCAATCTGGTATTAGCAGGCTGGTGTACCAGATAGATTATAAAGATAACTCTGGCCTGGAGTTTTTAGCCAGGGCAGGAGTAGAATTAGAGCAAATATCAGAACTTGAAGATTGAAAGGCAGAAATAAAATATATACTCCGCTTTTATTAAGCATTGCCTGCGCCATAGGACTAATTCTTGGCGCGCGGTTAAACTTTGACCCTACCGATGAACTGTTTACTGCAAATCCTAAAAAACAGAAGTTAAACCGCCTAATCGATTATATCGACTATGAATATGTCGATGATGTAAATACAGACAGCATCGTAGATGTCACTGTTAATAAAATCCTGGAGAACCTGGATCCACACTCAGTTTATATTCCAAAATCTGAATATGAAAGGGTTACCGATAATATGAAAGGTGATTTTGTGGGTATTGGGGTAAGCTTCTACAACATTCAGGATACCATCGTAGTCATCAAAGCTCTTGAGGGTGGTCCCAGCGAAAAAATGGGGATTAAAGGAGGGGACCGCATTCTTTATGCCGACGGAAAAAAACTATTCAACCTGGATATTAGCGAGGATTCTATCACCACCCGTCTTAAAGGTAAAGCAAATACAAAGGTTACCCTGAAGGTTCTAAGAAAAGGTATTAATGACCTTCTCACTTTTAAAATTAAACGAGGAAAGGTTCCGCTAAAAAGCGTAAATGCTTCCTATATGCTTACAGATAAGCTGGGATACATAAAAGTTGACAGGTTTTCTGAAACGACCTATAGCGAATTCAGTGAGGCCATAAAGTCCTTAAAAGCACAAGGCGCTAAAGAAATTGCCCTGGACCTTAGAAACAACCCGGGTGGATACCTTTCTGAAGCAATTAATATTGCAGACGAATTTATTGCCGGCGAAAAATTAATCCTGTTCACCAAGAATAAAAGTGGTGCTATAGAAAAAACCTATGCTCAGCGTGAAGGCAGCTTTGAAAATGGTAGAGTATATGTGCTTATCAACGAAAATTCAGCATCTGCCAGCGAAGTAGTGGCGGGCGCCCTGCAGGATAACGATGTAGGTACCATCATTGGCCGTCGTAGTTACGGGAAAGGTTTGGTGCAACGCGAAATGGAATTAGGAGATGGCAGCGCCGTAAGGCTGACTATCGCCAGATATTACACCCCTACCGGAAGGTCTATTCAAAAACCATATACTAACGGTAATGAGTCCTATTTCAACGATTATATGCATCGCTATAAGAATGGGGAACTTAATAGCGAAGACAGTATAGAAGTGAACGATTCATTAAAGTATAGAACTCCCGGTGGCAGAATTGTATATGGCGGTGGTGGAATTATCCCGGACATCTTTGTTCCAAAGGATACAGATTCTGAAAAGGAAAAACTCACCTTTCTTTTAAGGGGAGGCTATATGAGTAGGTTTGTATTTTATATCCTGGAACAGAATCGTGAGTATTATAATAATATTTCTAAAGAAGATTTTAGAGATGAGATCGTGATCACCGACGAAATGATCGATGATTTTGACAGATATATTGCTCAGGCCAACCTTGGAATTAAACCTACCAGTAACTATCACAAACCACTGCTCAAAAAATTCCTGAAAGCCGAAATAGCCCAGCAACTTTTTGGCACAAATGTATTTGAACGGTTTTTAAATGAAGATGACCGAATAATCGAAAAAGTAATAGAGTTGTCGAATGAAAAATAATAATTTGGCCACCAGATGCATACTTTTCTCGAATATCTTAACGGAATCTGGCCCTTATCCCCATTATTCCTCTTTATAATTTCTGTGAGTTTCAGACTTCTCGACAATAGTGCCTATTTATTTCTTCAGAAAGAGATAATTATCACTTCCTCTAATGTATCCAGAAGCGTATTGAAACAGCAGATCAGGAAACAAAGGGATCCTGAGTTTACCAGGCAATTAAGAAAGGCGTTACTATACCGTAACCTTCACAAGAGTTTTATGATATGTACCCTTTTTAGTATTCCTTTTAGCTTGATCTATTTAATCTTAGGCTAACTTATCATGCACTTTAGTGTGTTCCCCGTTATTCCATTCAGTTAAAATATCGGTCGCTACGGCCGCACCACTTCCACTGGCTATTGCAAACTGGCTGCGCCAACCGGCAAGAGTTCCGGCAACATATAACCCCGGTTTTACCAGATGATCATTATTCTGCAACTGAATTCTATTCTTGGAAGCTTTAGCTTTTTTATGAGGTATAAGATATTGATCAAAACCAGATATTCTCATCGGGCTGGTATAGCCTACAGCAACGACAATGGCTCTTGAAGTATACTCTCTTTTATTAGTAAGTACCTTAAAAAATCCATCAACCTCGGCAACCTCTTTAACCTTTTCTCCCCCAATCTGAAGAATCTGGGGATATAATTCTTCCAGATGATCCACTCCCTGTGCAAGCAGATGTTTTCCTTCTGTTCCGGGAGCCAACCCCAAAACATTATTCAGCAGGGCAGATTGTAAATGGGAATTTTTCTGATGCAGGATGATGCCAGCTTTTTTATTCTGAGCGAAAGGTTTTTCCAAACCCGAGCCAATAACCAAAGCACAGGAAAGTCCCGCAACACCTCCACCAATAATGAGCAAATCGAAATCTGCTGTTTTACCCATGTTTTTTCGAGATCGTTCTGGATACTAAAAGAATGATCATAAGTACGATCACACATAAACTAGCCACCGAAACGATCAGGGCATTTGCGCTATCACCTTCCATCAGGTTCTTGAAATCAAGTTTAGTCGCACTAATTCCAATAAAAACCAGACCTAAAAAAATTATGGTATAAATTAAATACTTCATTAAAATAAATTCTGAATATTAGCAGCGAAAAGTTTTACAGCAATCGCAAGAAGAATTACCCCGAAAACTTTTCTAATTACGTTTATACCCTGGGATCCAAGGATCTTTTCGATCCTCGCAGATGATTTTAATACCAGGTATACAAATATAATATTGATAATTATAGCGACAATGATATTTATGGTTTCATATTCTGCCTGAAGGGAAACCAGCGAGGTCATGGTACCCGCACCGGCGATTAGCGGAAATGCCAGCGGCACCACCGATGCTGTCTCTGGCGCATCGTCTTTATACAGGCTAATCCCCAGGATCATTTCCAGGGCCAGGAAAAAGAGAATAAAAGAACCGGCCACCGCGAATGAATTTACATCTATCCCAATAAGGTTAAGGATCTCCTTCCCCAGGAACAGAAAAACCACCATAATGATACCGGCAACTACAGATGCTTTTTCACTCTGTATATGACCTACCTTTTTCCTGAGATCTATAATGATGGGGATATTTCCAATAATATCTATCACTGCAAAAAGCACCATACCTGCGGTAAATATTTGCCTGAAATCTAACACTTTAAACATAACTGCCTATTTTCAAAATTGGCGGCAAAAGTACTTCAACTTATCTGATTGACAATCGGGTAGGCAGGTTAAATTTATGTAAATTTTATCCGGGTTTTTCTTCGGCTTAAAACTTAGAAAATTATCTTTGCGGCATGTTTCAAATTGGTAAAACTTTAGTTTCAGAAGAGATCATTAAAAAGGATTTTGTATGCAATCTTTCAGCGTGCAAAGGGGCCTGCTGTATCGATGGTGAGGCCGGTGCTCCGGTGGAACCCGAAGAGCGTGCAATTCTGGAAGAGATCTACCCTAAAGTGAAACCTTATCTAAGAAAGGAAGGTATCGCCGCGATCGAGGAACAGGGAGTTTATATTACCCGAGAAAATGGGGAGATAGAAACCCCATTAATAGGTGGTGCAGATTGTGCCTATGTCACTTTTGACAATAAAGGAACAGCCTTATGCGGAATTGAGGAAGCATATAACCAGGGCGATATAGACTGGAAAAAACCGGTCTCCTGCCATTTATACCCGGTTAGAACTCAGGAATACTCCTCTTTTTCTGCGGTAAATTACCATCGCTGGGAAATCTGTGATGATGCCTGCAGCCTGGGAGCTGAACTTCAGGTTCCCGTTTATAAATTTGTAAAGGAGGCATTGATAAGAAAATATGGTGAAGATTGGTACGAAGAGCTTGAGAGGGTAGCCCTTGAATTAAAGCCCTAAGCTCCCCAGAACAGTCTGGCTTTATCTTTTATCTTTTTAAATTCAGGATCATCCTCTAAACATTTAAATTCCTCTTTGAAAAGACTTAAGAGGGCTATTGAATTCCAGTAATTCCATTCTTCAATTTTTTGGAGATCTTCCAAAGATCTGTCAGGTTCGTTTCTAACCGCATACAACAAAGCACCTCCAAAATAATCTTTCGAAAGTTGAAATTTTTCCTGCATCTTAGAAAATCTGACCTTTTCTCCCCTTTTAAACCAGATTAAAGCAAGGATATTTTCAACGGCATTTCCTGCCCAATCCACCATGAGATCTTTAAGTACAGTTTCGGCTTCGTCTAGCCGCTCCATACCATATAAACAAAGACCTTCGTAAAAATAACTCGTTGTCCATTCAGGATTCAGGATCTGAATCTGGCGCGACTGTCTGATCGCTGTTTCATATTCACCGCTTATGAGATGTGCCAGTGCCAGATTGCTTAAAGCTTCAGGAGAAAGAGGATTCAGTTCCACCGCTATTATTGAATTATGTAGAGCACTTTCCTGATCTCCAATAACATTATAGAACCAGCCCATCCAGTTATAAGCATCAGAATAACCCGGCCGTCTTTCAGTTGCTTCCTTTAATTTATCCAATGCTCTCTGCCCCTCCCTTCTGGCCCCCAGAAGTAATCCAAGGGTCGCATGAACCTCAGCAAGTTCAGGATCTATCTCTAAAGCTTTATTAGCGGCAACCTCAGCTTCTTTTATGACTTCATCATGATTGGGCTTGGCATAACCATAATCCTGTAGTAAAAGAAGAGAATCTGCTAGGCCTACCCAGGCCAAGGCATAATTACTATCCATCTTT
>JBFGDP010000149.1:0-6264 GCA_041580575.1 Christiangramia sp. | reverse complement strand
TCGCTGCTTTTTCATCAGATACCTTTTCACTTTCAACAATAACCCTCAATTCTCTACCTGCCTGGATAGCATAGGCTTTTTTAACCCCGCCAAATCCAAAGGCGATATCTTCAAGATCTTTAAGTCTCTGAATATACGAATCCAGCACCTGCCTTCTTGCTCCGGGTCTGGCACCACTAATTGCATCACAAACCTGTACGATAGGAGATAAAAGTGAATTCATTTCGATCTCATCGTGGTGAGCTCCAATAGCATTACAAACTTCCGGCTTTTCACCATACTTTTCTGCCCATTGCATACCCAGGATCGCGTGAGGCACCTCGGTTTCTGTTTCCGGAACTTTACCAATATCATGTAGTAGTCCTGCACGTTTGGCCAGTTTTGGATTAAGGCCTAGTTCAGCCGCCATCACGCCACAAAGCTTGGCAACTTCCCTGGAGTGTTGTAATAGGTTTTGCCCGTAGGAAGAACGATATTTCATTCTACCTACCATCTTGATTAATTCTGGCTGTAAACCATGTATACCAAGGTCTATTACGGTTCTTTTACCTATATCGATAATTTCTTCTTCTATTTGCTTTCTGGTCTTTTTCACCACCTCCTCGATACGGGCCGGGTGAATACGACCATCGGTCACTAGTTTATGCAGTGATAATCTCGCCACTTCTCTTCTTACCGAATCAAAACAGCTAAGAATGATGGCTTCTGGTGTGTCATCTACGATGATCTCTACACCTGTTGCGGCTTCAAGGGCACGAATATTTCTACCTTCACGACCAATGATTCGTCCTTTTACATCATCACTTTCAAGGTTGAATACAGATACACAATTTTCGATCGCCTCCTCAGTTCCAATTCTCTGTATAGTATTAATGATGATCTTACGCGCCTCCTGCTGGGCAGTAAGTTTCGCTTCTTCAACAGTATCCTGGATAAGAGACATGGCATCGGTTTTAGCAGCATCCTTTAAGGATTCTACCAGTTGTGCCTTGGCATCTTCGGCAGAAAGACCAGAGATTACTTCTAATTGCTGCACCTTACTATTGTGAAGCCTGTCTATTTCTTCCTGTTTCTTATCAAGAAATTGCAGCCTGTGATTATAATCTGCCAGTTTTTCTTCCAGCTCTTTATTTAGCTTTTTATTCTTACTTAATTCGTTAGAAACGTGCGATTCCTTATCCTTTATCCTTTTTTCAGCATCGCTTATCTTCTTATCTCTGGAAAGGATGACCTTTTCGTGTTCAGACTTAAGTTCAATAAACTTTTCTTTTGCTTGTAAGATCTTATCCTTCTTAATGCTTTCGCCTTCAGCTTTAGCTTCCTTTAATATCCCGGCAGCTTCTTTTTTTGCACTGGCTATAGTATTGGAGGCCTGCTTCTTCTCCAGCATTTTCGCGATCGCAAAGCCGAGTGCAAGACCTATAACTGCGGCAATGATTATAATTAGTATGTCCATTCGTTATTATTTAGATGTATATATAAAAAAAGCCTGTATTAGTTGGGTTTTGTTATAAACTCCTTTAAATCAAGTTTAGGGTTAACAAGTTGATCAAGGATCCGCTCTCCCAAAAGGGACACGGCACGCTTTTACAACCTAGACTCACCCTTTTTAAAAGAATCGTGTTGAGTTTATCAAAAAAGCACTAATACAGGCAGTAACCTTATTTATTTAAAGAACTTAAGAGGTTAGATGTTGCTGAAGCAACTCGTTAAGTGACCTTAACTTTTCTTCAGCTTCCATCATTTCGCTCGAATTATCAATATTTTTCTGCTCGGTCTGGGCCGCGAACTGCAAAGCACACATGGCCAGCACATCTTGTTTATCCCTTACCGCGTAGCTTTGCTCAAACTGTTTGATCATAGCCTCGATCTTCTTTGCGGCTTTACGCAAACCTTCTTCCTGGCTAGGCTGAATGGTTAGCGGATATACCCGGTCTGCTATCGATATTTTGATCTTCAGTTTATCTTCCATCATTTTAAGTTATTCAGATAACTGAACTATACACTGATCGATCTCTCTGATCAGGCTGTTTATTTTGAGCTTTGTTTCTCTTTTATGGTCGGTACTGCCAAGCATCGCGTTCGCAGCTTTCAAGGACTGGATCTGTTCTTTGGAAACTTCTAATTCATTCTCCAGATTTCCAAATTGAGATCTTACAGAAGCTAATTCCTGCTGAAGAGATTCGTTCGCTTTCTTCATAACATCGTATTTATGAAGGAGCTTGCTAATTCTATTCTCAAGGTTATCAACTATTTCTGTAATTTCACTCATAAGCGCTAAAACCGATGTGAACCCCTACAAAGTTAACATACGCTTTGAAATATCCCAATACTTTTTCAGGTGTTTTAAAATAATAATCAACAATCCGGATAATTCTCTGTGATCAAGCCTTTTAATTTTGCTATAACTTTGATTAACTTTACCCAGGTTTTAAATGAAATTACCCCCAGATTTATGAAGAGAGCTATAAGCCTGTTATTTTTAGTATTGTGTAGTGCATTACAGGCACAGAACGACCTACCGAAAGATTACTTTCAAAATCCCTTAGATATCCCTATAGTCCTTGCCGGAACTTTTGGAGAATTGCGCTCTAACCATTTTCATAGCGGCCTGGATATAAAAACGCAACAAAGAGAAGGCCTGGAAGTGAAAGCTTCTGCAGAAGGATACATCAGTAGAATCAATATTCAGCATTATGGCTACGGGAAGGCGCTTTATATTCAACATCCAAATGGATATACTACCGTTTATGGTCACTTGCAAAAACTGGCTCCCAAATTACAGGAGTTTTTAAGAAAACATCAATATCAAAAAGAATCTTACGAGATCGAACTCTTTCCCGAACCCGGAGAATTGAAAGTGGAAAAAGGTGATTTGATCGCCTACAGCGGAAACACCGGTGGTAGTGGCGGCCCGCATTTGCATTTTGAAATTCGTGATGGGAGCCAAAGACCTATGAATGCCCAAATGTTTGGTCTTGACGTGGCAGATACCCGGAAGCCTTTGGTTGAAGGGGTTTATGCCTATCCGCTTGGTGATGACGCCCACGTCAACAATTCCCAGGAACGACAAAAGTTAAGGCTAATTCCATTAGAAGATGGGAGTTACACTACCAGTGAAGTTGAAGCCTGTGGTGAGATAGGCTTTGGTATTTCTACTGTAGACCAGCAGGATATGGCCTATAACCATAATGGGGTTTTTAGGATTGAAGCGAATCTAAATGGAGATCGTGTTTTCGAGATCGATTTTCAGAAATTTTCATTTTCAGAAACCAGACACTTAAATCAACTAATAGATTACCAATATTACACCACTAAAAAAAGCAGGGTTCAGAAATTATTCAAAGGCCCTTCAAACCCTTTAAGCCTTTATGGGCAACTGGATTCTGAAGGAAAGCTGAACATCAAAGACAGTCTCGATTATCAATATACTATTAAGGTCACCGATTTTAAAGGCAATGAAAGGCTGGTACGTATCCCTATAAAAGGACAAATAAGCGACCAGATAAAAAAAAGGAATGTTATGGCGACAGAATTTCTCGCTAGTGCCGAAGGAGGATTTTCTGCCCGTGGAAACAACATGGATATATACATTCCCGAAGGCAGCCTTTATGAAGACACTTACCTTGATATCAAATTTGCAGAAGACATGGTTCAGGTCCATAAGGATGAGATCCCGTTGCATAAGAATTTTACCATTGGCTTTGATGTAAGTCAGTATTCGGCCGAAGAAAAGGAGCAGCTATTTATTGCACGACTTTCAGATTATGGCAAACCTCTTTACTCCTCTACCAGTAAGAAAGGAAATCGCTTCACTACAGGCACCAGGACTTTTGGGAAATACATTCTGGCGAAAGATTCTATCGCACCCAAGGTTTCCCCGGTAAATTTCTATGATGGACAGTGGATCTCCGGGAACGAAACACTCAAATTAAAGATTTCTGATGATCTTTCGGGTATTAATGCCTACCGAGCTACGGTAAACGGAAAATTTATTTTGATGGAATATGAGTATAAAAATAATACGCTCACCCATTATTTTTCAGACAAGGTGATTAATGAAGCAGAGAATGACCTTAAAGTAATCGTCACAGATAATGTAGGTAACACTACCACTTATACGGCGAAGTTCTTTAGGAAATAATAGATTCGGTCAAGGTTCAACAAATCGTCACCCTGAACTCGTTTCAGGGTCTTTCCTAAAAACAAATTAGATTCTGAAATAAATTCAGAATGACCCATTAAACAAACAGGAATAAAAAAAGCTGAACCTTGCGGTTCAGCTTTTATAATATATTCAGTATAGATATCTTCTTAATTCTGAATGAATTCTTTAAGGCATTCTACCACATATTCTATCTCTTCCTTAGTATTATAACGAGAAAATGAGAACCTCAAAGACGGCTTTTTTCTATCTTCTTCATTTAGAAAAGCATTCAGGACGTGTGAGCCCTGGTCGCTTCCACTCTGGCAGGCGCTACCTTTTGAACATGCAATGCCTTTAAGATCCAGTTGAAACAACAACATTATTGCTTTTTCCTGGCTCACAGGCAAACAAACATTAATCAAAGTATAAGTACTGTTTTCAAAATCTTCACAGGTTCCATTAAATTTCACCCCGGGAATCTCCTCTTTTAGTCTGGAGATAAAATGTTTTTTTAAAGAACTAATATATTCCTTCTCCTCTTCCAGATTAGCATAAGCAAGTTTAAGAGATTCTTCCAGCCCAACTATATTGTGTACACCCTCGGTTCCTGCACGATGCCCTCGCTCCTGCTCTCCACCAAAAATTAATGGTTTCAATCCTGAATTGCGCCTAACAAAAGCAAAACCTACGCCTTTAGGTCCATGAAACTTATGAGCGCTTACCGCGGTAAAGTCTACCGGGATTTCACTAAGGTCAAGGTTAAAATGGCCTATAGATTGGACCGTATCTGAATGAAAAAGTGCGCCATGCGATTTAATAAGCTCTGCAGTCTTTTTCAGATCCAGCATATTTCCAATCTCATTATTCACATGCATGAGGCTTACTAGGGTCTTTTTATCTGAATTCTTCAACCTAATTTCCAGGTCATCCAGATCGATATTTCCCTTATAATCCACATCTACATACTCCACTTCTACTTCAAAACATTCCTGAAGCTGGTTTACAGTATATAATACCGCGTGATGTTCTATTTTAGAAGTAATGATCCTCTTCACCCCAAGGTCACGAACGGCAGAATTTAGAGCCAGGTTATCGGCCTCGGTACCTCCAGAAGTAAAAACAATTTCAGATGCCTTTACATTCAAAATACCGGCCACAGTTTTACGTGCCTGTTCGATTAAAGATTTAGAAGACCTTCCAAAACTATGAGTAGATGAAGGGTTACCGTAATTTTCTTTTAAAACGCTGGTCATTCTATCGACCACTTCCTCCCTTATTTGGGTAGTAGCTGCTGAATCAAAATACACATTTTTCATAGTGCCCAAAAATAAAGGAAATAAAATAATTTCCTACTTCTCTGCGATATAAGTTTGATTCCTTTATTTTTGCTGAAAAAGCATCTTTTATGAGACGTTTACTATCCGGAATTTTTTTAATAGGTCTACTTATCGCCTGTGATGACGGGGATATCATTGTTACCAATTTTGACTTTGAGAACAGTGCCCTGCAATTTTGTGATGGCCCGGATAGAAATGTGATCTATGCCATAAATGACAATGATGTTTTTGAATCTCTATCTCTGGAATTTTCCAGTAATCAATTTACCACAGATGAAAGTGGGAATATCATTCCACCGGAACAGGAAGTGGTAAGTTTTCCGTTAACAGGCAGTAACAGGATGACCTACAGGATCTATGATGGGTCAATTACCGCTGGGAATAGTTCATATTTCTGTAGTGTAGTTCCTCCCAGTGAACCTAGGGTGATCGAAGAATGGATAAGCGGTACCGGGGCTACGGTGTTTGTAACCACCGGGTTCACCGATGAATCTGCTAATGAAGATCCAGATAGCGATGACCTGGATAATATAGATGAAGGATGGGTTTTCGGCGGTCCTTACCTGGATACGGATGGGGATGGAATTCCCAATTATTTAGATAGGGATGATGATGGTGATAACGTTCCTACAGACCTGGAATTACTCAATGCTGCTAATGATCCGGTAAATGAAAACGGGTTTCGCGATACAGATGAAGATGGAATCCCAAATTATCTGGATGACGATGATGATAATGACGGGGTTTTAACCCGTTTTGAAGTCTCTGAGGACGATCTGG
>JBFGDP010000148.1:0-6266 GCA_041580575.1 Christiangramia sp. | reverse complement strand
GATATGAAATTAATAGCACGAAAAAAACTGCCAGAATGGAAATAAGGATCAACCTGTTAAAATCGTTTCTGAGATCTCCCAGAAAACTCTGATTCATAGCCTTTCGATCCAAAACAAAAATTCCGGGAGTATCTTTAAATTCTGAAGTAAAAGCTTCTACATTTTCTTCATTTAGATTTACCGTACTGGTTACCGTAGCAAAATCTGGTTCTTCAGAAATGAAGTCATTTAAATAAAAAGAACCGGCATTTTTATATTCAGTAAGTCCAATAGGCTGGAAATCCTTATTCAGCAACCCGTAAAATTTATTAAATGTCTCGGCTTTAAAACCGAATTCTGAGGAAATATCGAGTAGTTCTCTTCGCAGACTATCTTTCCGTGCTCCTGACCAGAAGATGTTCCAGTTTTCGATCCTGGAATCCTGGGTGGTCGTGGATAAAATAACCCCGCCTATGCTACTAAAATTTTTTATGCGCTCCTGCTCTTCTAAAGTTTTTAAACTAAGGTATAACTTATGGTTATTTTGCAATGCCTCATCAACACTGTTGCCATAAGCAATCATATAAACACTTTTACCAGACCTACCGGCTAAACTTTCTACCTCGTTTTCAATTTTTTTTATTTCGGCGGGCTGGTAATTCAACGCTGAAAGGTCATTATTGAATTTTACATCACTAAAAAAGAAGACTGAAGCAATCAGGATCGCAATGATAATAAAAACCAATGGCTTATTTTTAGAATAATCGATTGCGGCGATCTTGTCTAAAAAAGTTGCTTTATGAAATTCTTCTTTTCCAGGGTTATATAATAAAGGGATCAAAATAAGGGCAAAAACCGAAGATAAGAGTACACTAATAGCTGCAAAAACTCCCAGATCATTCAGCGCTTCACTTTTTATAAATATCAGGCAGAGGAAAGCTATAGCGGTGGTAATACTACTCATTAACACGGGCCTGGTGATATCGCGGTACAAATGTTCAATATCCCTGTTGTTACGATAATGCGTCAGGATATGTAAAGCATAGTCGAGGGTAATGCCCAATAAAATTGCTCCAATACCCAGAGAGATTGCAGATATACTGCCCTTAACTATACTCAGGATAGCGATCGCCGATGTACCTGCAAGCAGTCCCGGCAGAAACATTAAAAGGGGGACATACAATCGCCTGTAAAAGAATATCAGAAGGAACAGCAATAAAACAACAGCAACACCCATGGTAAGCCTAATATCCTTTTTTATCCTTTCTGCATTGGCCAGCGAATAAAGAACTCCTCCAAAATAATTAGCTTCAGTGCCAGAATATTTTTTATTCAGATTCTCTATAGTGTTTTGAAGAGCATTTATAAACTCTTTATTTTTATTTGTTTCTGAGGAGGGAAATACCGGATCCAGAAATAAAATAATGCTTTGTTCATCTTTTGTAATAAGGTAATTCTTGTAAATACTGAAATTATCCCCAACCTGTAATTCCTGGAGTCGTGCCAATCCTAAATTTGCAAGGCCTAAGGGATCGCTCAGGATATAATCTTTAGTCACAAAACCTGTAGGTGACATCAATTGGCGGTAAGCAGAAGACAGTCTATTATTAATACTATCAGGATAAATTCGATTCTCTATAATTTCATAATCATTTTCATCCAGGAAAATGGGTAAATTGTCATATACAAAATAGAAGACCTGCCTGATATCCTTTTCAGGCACCTTGCCTTTGATCTCGGCGACGTATTCTGAAAAATCTTTATTTAGTGAATGGGTAAGATCATTAGCGTAATTAACTAAATGATCAGGATCTGGAGATTTCTCTTTTGCAGAGATACTAATGATCAATTTATCTGAAAAATCTGTTTGATCCAGTATACGTTTTAGTAGTTGCTGTTTCTTCCCAGCTGGGATAAGCCGGGTAATATCCTCTTCCAGTCTAATATTCCAGGCAATAATGGTGATCGTAGCAGTAAAAAGGAGTAATAATGAAAACCCAAAAAATCGGTGATTTTTAAGGAAGTTGTGAATATTATGAAAGGTTTTATACATTAAGGTTTTATCACAGACTTAGGGTTATTCACCGAAAATAAAAAATAAAAAACTATCCATAGGCTAAGTGCGCTAACCGTTGCCAGGGCGAAACTTCCTATAATATATTGCCATAGCCCTAAAAAAAGGTCAGATCCACTTTCAAATCTATGAAGTTGAAGGCCCCAGTCAAAACCATTACCACTAATTAGAGAGCCCATTTGATAACTCGAATAAATTATAAAAGGAATAAAAGGTGGTATACTTATATTCGAAAATAAAAAGGCTATAACCTTATTTAGGTTAAATACTGCGGCCAGGGTAAAAACTAATAAAGTATGTATCCCCCAGAACGGTGAGATACCCACAAAAATACCCAGGGCAATCGCAGAGGCCTTTTTATGTGGCGGTTCCTGGCTTTTAATGATATCCTCTTTCCAGAATTTTTTAAAACCTTTATTTTTAAAATCCTGATATTTATTTCTTGGATGTATATAGAAGAAACTAACCAGGACAAACCACATATATAAAAGCACGATTCTCACAATATCCCAAAAAGGCCTGAAATGCGTTACACGTTCACCTTCCTCGTAGAATACTTTAATAGGAATATTTCGCACTTCTACTTTTCTCCAGGCCGCCTTAACCAGCACCTCGATCTCCAGCTCAAATTTCCAGGTTATTAAATTGAGAGAATTGATAGTTTTAACCGGGTAAAGCCTGTAGCCGCTTTGGGTATCGTGCAGTTCGATCCCGGTAACCACTAAAAACCAAAAATTTGAAAACCTGTTTCCTTTACTGCTTTTCCCGGGAATACCATCCCGCCACATTCCCCGATCTCCAACTAGCAGAAGTTCAGGATCTGATGTTTTTCTTTTTTCGAGTTCGCTAATAAATATATCGAAGTCATCTGGATAATGTTGCCCGTCTGAATCTATGGTAATAGCATATTCATAGCCTAGGGATTCAGCATACCGAAAGGCAGTTTTTAGAGCCATGCCCTTACCTTGATTCTCAGCATGTTCTTTCAGATTGAATTCAGGATACTTTTTAAGAATATTTGCAGTGTCGTCTGTAGATCCATCGTTTACAATTATAACACTGTTCGTATAAAGTGTAAGGTCTGCCAGGAACCCATCAAGTGAATGTGCATTATTGTAGGTTGGCACGATCACACAGCAACTGAGATCTTCGAATCTTTTTTGAAAAACAGGCTGATTTTTCACTTTAGAGTTAATTACACAATTTGGGTCTTATATGGATTTGTATAAACAGTTGATCTTCAGTACCACGCCATTTTTATTACTGGCAGCTCCTTTAAGCTTAATAAATTCAGCGTTATCTGAGATATGTGAATCAAGAATTAGCTCATTATCCTGAGTGGGATCAAAGACGGCAGTAAATTTCACATTATCTGCCCGAACCAATTGGAGCTTTTTATCAAGTATCCGTTCTGCTTCTTCCTTGAACAAATGCATTAAAACCACCCCTGGAGTGACAGGTCTGCCGGGAAAATGCCCTTTATATAATTCATGATCTTGATTAATCTTTAAAGTGGTAACGGCAGAATCTCCCGCAACAGAAGTGTGAATTACTTCATAAAAGTCGTCTAAAACCATGGGTCAAATTTAGATTGACCAAGATACTTTAGTTTTGAAAAACTGAGGAAGGAATAGGTTGATTAATTTTGATATTCTTCATGCTGATCTCGGTATAATCACCCGAAGGATCTATCAATCTTACAGATCTTATTAGATGCTCCGGGTTAAAACTGATCCAGATTTCAGAAAACATAGCCTTCAAATTTAGATCTAGTGGAATGATACGCGCTCTTACATAAGGATCTGCATAAAGATAAGTAATGTCGAAATCCTTGTCGGCCATTAGTATCTTACCATTCAGGCTACCGGCTACAAGCTCCCCCATTTTTTCAAATAACTTGTTTGAAGAAAGATCAACTTCAGACAACTGGCCCTCCTCGGTAATAAATAATTTAGAACCTTTGAACAATAACTGGTAATTATAAGGAATTGTATACTCCCATTTTAGAGAGGCAGGAGACTGATAATAAACCTTTCCCTGGCTTCTGGCGCTACCGTCCATCATTTTCATATGTCTTACCTGAGAAAATTCAGCAGAAAAATTATTAATTCCATTAGACTTTTCGATAACACTGGCTTTAAACGCCTGCTTTTCAGAGACGGTTAGACTACCGGTTTGGGCCAGCATTTGTAAGCTAAATAAGAATATTAAAAAATTAATTATACGCATGAATTTCAAATAATATATCAGGTCTAATAGTCGTAAAATTACGTTGTTTTAGAATAACCAATAACTGTTCCAATACTGCGGTGGTTTTTTCCATATTATCATGCAGAAGAATAACATCCCCACTCTTTAAATTTTTTGTGATTCTCTTGATAATGAGCTCCTTTGATTTAGTCACGGCGTCGTAAGGTCTCACATTCCATCCTATCACAGAATGGCCGGTGAATTCCAATGCTTTCTTAGTCTTTGGATTAATGATGCCAAAAGGAGGTCTGAATAAATTCATTTTTACCCCGGCAATTTTTTCAGCAATAAGATCACATTTTTGGATCTCGGCTATGATCTTACCTGTGCTAATAAATCCCATTTTTCTGGTATGAGAATAAGTATGATTTCCCACCATATGGCCTCGATCAAGGATTTCCTGGAAGATATCCGGATGCTTTTCTATATTATGTCCGATACAAAAAAAGGCTGCTTTTACCTGAAATTGGTCCAGAACATCCAGTATCTTCAAGGTATTCTCCGTAGGACCATCATCAAAAGTCAGGGCGACTTTATTGCCCGGATAGTCTTTGCGATTATTATACGCCTTTATAAAAAAATTATATTGAACGTTGGTAGAGACCACCAGCATCAATAGAATATACATCAAAAAGATTGCAGGAACCGGCCAGAATGGCCAAAAATTAAAATAGAATAAGCTGAATGCGCCTATAAACGCAAGAGCAAATATGATTTTAAGCGCTTTGTAGATCAATGCTTTTGTAAAAGTATTAGTCCGTGATTCTTACCTAAATATTGATTGTAGATCAATATGTTATTCGGTTCACTGCAATTTATAGAATTCAGTTTAACTATGTCTGGAATCCTATTTGTTTTAAGAATACTGGCAGCCAGCCACATTGCATATGATGAAATTGAATTATTCTCACCTACCAGGTGTTTATAGCCCACCTGGCAGCATTTTGAAAAAATACCTTTCTGTAAGACATTATAAAAGTCATCGAATCTAATATCACCATTCAGTCCAAGAATAATTAAATCTATATCGGAAGTTTTAAGCCCGTTTCTTTTAAGAAATTCCTCGATATAAATCTGCATATTTTCTTTCTTCAAAAAATTAGTGATTGCAACATCTACTAATACCGCATGGGTTTCTGCGGAGCTTACAGATCCCATAGAAAAAAAGGCTGCAGATTCAGAAGAGATCGTTCCCGGGGTATTAGACTTAAAAAGGTCTAAATTATGAATGGGTTTTTGTTTGATCTGCCCGTCTAACATTTGTAAACCGGTGAATTCTGGCGAAATTTCATCTACGCCACCAATCAGAATATTTTCTACCTCCCCCTCTGCCAGTTGCAGCATGCCATCAATTAAAGCACTTTCAAATGACACAGAGTTCTGGGTGAAAGTCATGTTATGTCCCTTACATCCAAGATTAATTGCTATCTGGCCGGCAACGGTATTGTGGGTAGACTGAATAAAGGATGTTGGACTGGACAGGCCTTCTCCACTCTCGAGCATGTGTACCATAAATTTTTCAGTATCCTGCAAACAGCCCTGGCCAGTTCCCACCAGGATAGCATCTGTAGTATTTAGGCCCGCGTTCAACAAGGCTTTCTTTGCGCAAAACAACCCCATCTTAACCGCCTGGGACATCCTCCTGAGCATCATAGGCTTAATGATAGCTTTATAATTCTCATCTATCGCCGGAAGGATGTTTTCATAGTAAGAATTTGGTTTTAAACCATCAAGAATCTCTGCCTTCTGTGCAGATACCGAAGCCATTCCGTTAAGATAGATCTTACTCATCGCGCTGAAAGATTAAAGATGTGCAATTACCTCCAAAACCAAAAGAATTTGATAGGATAGTCTCAATACTCTTATTTTGTAACTGAGTGACGGGAGTTATGCCGGTTTCCGCCATTTCAGTGCGAAAATTAAGATTGGGAAATATTTCTGAATGCGTTAGAGAGAGCAGGCT
>JBFGDP010000147.1:0-6272 GCA_041580575.1 Christiangramia sp. | reverse complement strand
CTCAATAAAAATATTAGGATTATCTGTTACCGAGTTAATTTCGGTTTTCACCGTTCTGCGCACAAAAGATAAAGTGTCTTTAGACGCACCATGAACCTGGGGTATACATCTAAAGGAATAAGGATCCTGTACGTTATCTTTTTCTGAGCTGGCGATCTCACTTCCCTTTAAAAAATTCCGTATTCTTTCCGCAGTTTTCACCTGTCCCCGGTGGGGCCTCACCAAATGTACCAATTCATCGAAAGGCGATAAATTACAATCAAAGGCATCTACAGAGATAGCGCCAATAAGATCTGCCATATAAGATAACTTATAGGCCCTGAGTAACGCAAACACCGCATGAGCACTCATAAACTGGGTCCCATTTAACAACGCCAATCCTTCTTTACTCTGTAATTTTACGGGTTGCCAGTTCATTTTTTCCAGAAGATCTTCTCCCGTAATCACTTCACTTTCCCAATATACCTCGCCATCGCCAATTAAAGGCAATGCCAGATGTGCTAAAGGAGCCAAATCACCCGAAGCTCCGAGAGATCCCTGTTCGTAGATCACCGGTAAAATATTATGGTTGTAAAGTTCAATAAGCCGCTCCACAGTTTCAAGAGCCACACCTGAATTTCCGTAACTTAAAGATTGGATCTTAAGCAATAACATTAATTTAATCACAGGTTTTGACACTCTATCTCCGGTTCCACACGCATGTGATCTAACCAGATTCTCCTGTAATTCTGTAAGTTTTTCAGACGTGATTTTAACATTACATAATGCCCCAAACCCAGTATTTATTCCATATACGGGAGCATCATTATCTTTAATTTTATTATTAAGATATTCCCGTGATTTCCGGATATTCACCCGTGACTCTTCACTTAAGGCCAGTTTTTTATCATTTTTAATGATATCATGAATATGTTCAAGATCAAGAACTTCAGAACTTATATAATGATGATTGGACATTTTATATTATTAGGTGATTAAGGTCTGCAAAAATCTTACTTAGGTTATAAGATTCCAAATAAAACGAGCTTTAAATCATTAAATATTCAACAATTCTTAATTATTTTTAGAATCGTTCATAGGTTCTTGAAAAAGATCTTTAATAGCCCAACCAATATTATTCGCTATATCCCCTGCTAATACACTCTCTAGCCCTAAATTTGAAGCGGCTATATCTCCCGCCTTCCCGTGAAGATACACTCCCAGAACCGCTGCAGCCACAGGCTCATAAGACTGACCAATAAGGGAGGTAATCACCCCCGATAATACATCACCACTACCGGCTGTTGCCATTCCCGGATTGCCTGAATTATTTACATATATATCGTCCCTGTCTAGAATAAATGTATGCGCTCCTTTAATCACCACAGTCACTTTATATTTCTTACTAAACTTTTTAACCAGTTCAATTTTATGGAAATCATCCTCCCACTCCCCAATTAATCTTTTGAGTTCCCCGGGATGAGGAGTAAGCACAGAATTCTCGGGCAATAATTCCAGTAATTCGTTATTCCCAGATAAAATATTCAACCCATCTGCATCTATTACAACGGGCGAGCTAGTGTTGTTTAAAAGTTCCCTTAGCGCATGCTCTGTAAAATCGTCCGTACCTACCCCCATTCCAAAACAAACCACATCAGATTCAAAACCGGAAGGATAATCAATTAACAGATCTTCTTTGGCTCCGGTCATTACCATAGCCTCAGGCAAACTTGTTTGTACAATTTGATAACCACATTTCGGGATATATAAACTACAAAGCCCGGTTCCGGTTCTTAGAGCTGCTCTTGCTGTTAATAGAACACTGCCAATCTTACCATAACTACCTCCCACTATCAGAGAATGTCCATAATCTCCTTTATGAGAATTCGATTTTCTTGGTTTGTATAACATCATGGCTTCCTCCTTCCCTATAAGATGAGCCAGGGTACCGGCTTCTGCCAGGAATTCCTTGTCCAGGCCGATATCCAAAACCTGCATATCCCCCACATAATCCATGGTTTCCGGCAAAAAGAAGACCAGCTTAGGTGCCTGAAAAGTTAGAGTGAAATTGGCATTGATAATTGCTGCCTCAGCCTTTGGGATCTTATCTGAAAACAGACCGCTGGGCATATCAACAGCCAGAACGAAGGCCCCGGAATTATTAATATGGTTAACCAGACTCGCCAGCCAGCCTTCAATAGGTCTGTTCAATCCTATCCCAAACATCGCATCGATAACAAAATCTCCAGTTTTGATATCCGGAAAATCATCGGGATTTTTGATAAGTTCCGGCCAATCATTAGTAACCTTCTTTATTTTTTCATAGTTCGCAAGGAAATCTGCAGAACGCTTATCACTATAATTAACCACATAAACTGTTACATGGTAACCATGTTGGATCAAATGCCGGGCAATCACCAGTCCATCACCACCATTATTACCAATACCACAAAATATCTTAATAGGAATGGGCGCCCCCTGCAACCGATTATGAATTTCGTGGAAAACAAGCGTTGCGGCACGTTCCATCAATTCTTCAGCGCTAATTTTCTGTTTTTTAATCGTGATTTTATCTGCTTCAGAAAGCTGCCGGGCAGTGAGTATTTTCATGGTATGGTGATTCTATATCAATTGAATTATAAACTTAAGAATTCATAATAAATATAAATCCATAAAATCTCCGAATTAATATTGTATTCTTCCTGAATTGAATAAATTTGCCCAAATTTTTTACGATAATGAAAGAAATAGCCCTGTCTAAAAAACATCTGGAACTAAACGCTAAAATGGTCCCCTTCGCCGGTTTTAATATGCCGGTATCATATGAGGGGGTAAATATTGAGCACGAAACCGTAAGGAAAGACCTCGGTGTTTTTGATGTATCTCATATGGGGGAATTTCTAATCTCGGGCGAGCACGCTCTGGATCTTATTCAGAAAATCAGTTCAAACGATGCTTCTAAACTTGTAGACGGCAAGGCACAATACTCATGCATGCCTAATGAAGATGGCGGAATTGTAGATGATCTTATTATCTATAGAATTAATGCTGAAAAATATTTGTTGGTAGTCAATGCTTCCAACATCGAGAAGGACTGGAACTGGATCTCTCATCACAATACCATGGATGCCACTATGCGTGATATGAGCGATGAAATGTCGCTTCTGGCAATCCAGGGGCCCAAGGCGGCTGAAGCTATGCAATCTCTTACCAGTATCGACCTTGCTAACATGAAATTCTACACTTTTGAAGTAGGAGAATTTGCAGAGGTAGAAAAGGTGATCGTATCTGCCACCGGATATACCGGTAGTGGTGGGTTTGAGATCTATTTTAAAAATGAAGATGCAGAACAGATCTGGGATGCGGTGATGAAAGCGGGTAAGGATTTTGGTATTAAACCAATAGGCCTGGCAGCGAGGGATACCTTAAGACTGGAAATGGGATACTGCCTGTATGGCAATGATATAGACGATACCACTTCACCCATTGAAGCAGGACTCGGCTGGATCACCAAATTCACGAAAGACTTCATAAATAGCGAAGAACTTAAGAAACAGAAAGAGAACGGACCTAAGCGAAAATTAATCGCTTTTGAGCTTGATGAAAGAGGAATTCCGCGTCAGGGATATGATATCGTAGACGAAGAGGGTAATAAAATTGGAGTAGTAACTTCGGGTACCATGTCCCCTAGCCTGGAAAAAGGTATAGGTATGGGATATGTACCCACTGAAATTGCAGGTGTAGGGAATAAGATCTCCATCCAAATACGCAAAAAAGTGGTTCCTGCGACCCAGGTGAAGCTGCCCTTCTATAAAGGCTAAAATTATTTGAAACGTATACTCATCTTAGGAGCCAGCGGATTTATAGGCAATGCCTTGTACAAAGAGCTGTGCTCCTATTTTGATACCCACGGCACGTATCATACTGAAAATGATTTTTTTGAACAGAATCATCAGTTCCATCATTTCGATATAGAAACTGAAAATATTGAGATCCTCCTTGAAAATTTGAAGCCAGATGTGATTATCTCTGCTTTAAGGGGCGATTTTGACGCTCAGATCATTGCTCACTTTAGTGTTATTAATCATCTCTTAAAATATAATTCCAAACTAATTTTTATTAGTTCGGCTAATGTCTTTGATGCATTCACAAATTTTCCTTCCTACGAATATGATAAGACACTAAGCCAGAGTATTTACGGAAGATTTAAGATCAAGATCGAAAATGCCCTGTTAAGGCTCCCTAACCATCAATACAACATTCTGAGATTACCCATGGTGTTTGGAAATTCATCACCACGTATCAGGCAAATAAAAACGATTATCGACCTGGGAGAACCCTTGGAAGTATTTCCCAATGTAGTGATCAATGCCACCGAAATTTTAAAGGTGACCCAGCAGATACATTACATCATAAATCGAAATCGGCAGGGGGTGTTTCACCTGGGAAGCACAGATCTAATTCACCAGAAAGATTTTATTGCAGACCTGTGTGCAGAAATGGGTTATGAAAATCCGCTTTTTAAGAACGTCTACGATTCCAACTACGATCGTTTTCTGGCAGTTTTACCTAAAGACAATAAACTCCCTAAGAATTTACAGGTGAGCATTAGCCAGGTAATAGAGGCTTCTACGAGACAATAGCTGTTAATCTTATAATAAAGAAGAAAAAAAATCTTTTACTTCATTGCTTAATATCTAACTTTAGGTAAAACCAAACGTTTTAAGCAATGAAAAAACTAACCGAAGACGAAATTAACAACAAACTGAACGATTTTGATGGTTGGACTTATGCCAAAGGTGCAATTCACACCTCGTTTCAATTTGAAAATTTTAAGGAAGCTTTTACGGTCATGACCAGGATCGCCTTCGAGGCCGAAAATCAGCAACATCATCCCAACTGGGGCAACGTCTATAACCAGCTAGAGATATCACTTTCTACCCATGACGCAGATGGGGTTACCGAGAAGGACTTTAAACTGGCCCGTACCATAGAGGATATCATTGAAGCCACGGGATAGGTTTTCTTTTTCCAATAAAACAGAGCTCCTGATTTTTACACTATTAATTAGGAGCTTTTTTATATTTTTGCCCGAATCTAATTTTATTCAACCATGGGAAGAGCATTCGAATTTCGAAAAGCACGTAAAATGAAACGCTGGTCTGCAATGGCCAAGGCATTTACAAGGATCGGTAAAGATATAGTGATGGCCGTTAAAGAAGGTGGGCCAGATCCTGAAACCAATGCCAAACTTCGTGCGGTGATACAGAACGCCAAGAGCGTTAACATGCCTAAAGATAATATAGAGCGCGCGATAAAACGTGCGTCAGATAAATCCCAGGGAGATTACAAGATCGTGCTTTTTGAAGGATATGCTCCGCATGGGATCGCAATACTCGTAGAGACTGCAACAGACAACAATAACCGTACGGTAGCCAACATTAGATCCCATTTTAATAAATGCGACGGCAACCTTGGAACTTCTGGCTCTGTGGAATTTATGTTTGATCACACTTGCAATTTCACGATTAACTCAGAAGGTTTGGATCCAGAAGAACTGGAATTAGAACTGATAGATTTTGGAGCTGAAGAAGTTTTCCAGGATGAAGACGGTATCCATATTTATGCCCCTTTTGAATATTTTGGCGCCATACAAAAGGAACTTGAAAACAGAGAGATCGAAATAATTTCTTCAGGATTTGAAAGAATCCCTCAGGTCACTAAAAGTCTTAATGCCGAACAAACTGCTGATGTAGAGAAATTATTGGAAAAATTAGAGGAAGATGACGATGTACAGAATGTATATCATACGATGGAAACTTCAGATGAAGCAGAATCCTAATTAAAAATTTTCAGGGATCTTACCCTGTACTCCATCATAATAACTGAAGATCTCAGTATAATCCTTTTGAAAATCTCCGGTTGGCCAGTAAGCCCCGGAGATTTTTACTTTCTTGATACCATAATCAAACGAAACCCTAATGATGGGTACTTCTGCATTAAGAGCTATATAATAAAAACCGGTTCTCCATTTATCAGTCCGTTGCCGGGTTCCTTCCGGTGACATAGCTAACCGAAATATTTCATTGTCATTAAAGATCTGGGTTATAGCATCTACTTTATTCTTATTTCCGGAGCGGTCTATTGGGGATCCGCCAACCATCTTGAAATACCACCCAAACGGCGGTTTAAATAGTTCCTGCTTTCCCACGAAGTTGATCTGCACATCCATGATCTTTCTAACCAGTATTCCGATCAGAAAATCATAAGAACTGGTGTGTGGAGCAACAATG
>JBFGDP010000146.1:0-6338 GCA_041580575.1 Christiangramia sp. | reverse complement strand
GGGCGTGTATGCAGCATCAGATTCGGCGACCGGGTGGGGTAAAAGGCATGGAGATATGCGTGGTTGGTTAAAAACTGGCAGCGACGGGAAGTATACTTTTTATACCGTAATTCCCGGAAATTATCCAGGCAGTGAACTGGCGGCACATATACACCCAACCATTCTGGAGCCAGACGGCAAGTATTATTATATTCAGGATTACCTGTTTGAAAATGATCCCTACCTAAGTCAGGGTCTTTCAGAAAATCCCAGAGGCGGAACTGACGGAGTTTTGAAACTTAAAAAAGAAAACGGGATCTATGTTGGTAGCCGTGATCTCATTCTGGGAAAAAATATCTCTCCGTATGAATAAAAAAGCCCCGCTAATGGCGGGGCTTTTCTAATATTTGAAGTTTCAGATCTAAAATCTGACTAGTATCTGTAATATTCAGGTTTGTAAGGTCCTTCAACAGTAACGCCGATATATTCAGCCTGGTCCTGTCTTAATTCAGTAAGCTCCACACCAATTCTTTCCAGGTGTAGTTTTGCTACCTTTTCATCCAGGTGTTTCGGCAGCATATAAACTTCGTTCTTATATTGATCTGTATTATTCCAAAGCTCTATTTGTGCCAACGTCTGGTTCGTGAAGGAGTTACTCATCACAAAACTCGGGTGACCGGTAGCACAACCAAGGTTTACCAGGCGACCTTCGGCTAGCAGGATGATATCTTTCCCGTTGATGGTATATTTATCTACCTGTGGCTTGATCTCAACTTTAGTATTTCCATGGTTCTCGTTAAGCCATTTTACCGCGATCTCATTATCAAAATGCCCGATATTTGCTACGATGGTCTTATCTTTCATGGCTTCAAAGTGCTCAGCACGAACGATATCCTTATTTCCGGTGGTGGTGATCACAATATCGGCCTTTGGAAGTACTGTTTCCAGTTTCTTAACCTCAAAACCGTCCATTGCAGCCTGTAGCGCACAGATAGGATCGATTTCGGTAACAGTTACGATAGAACCGGCACCCTTGAATGACTGAGCCGTTCCTTTTCCAACATCTCCATATCCACAAACTACCACGCGTTTTCCGGCCAGCATTACATCGGTTGCACGGCGAATCGCATCTACGGCGCTTTCACGACATCCGTATTTGTTATCGAATTTAGATTTTGTTACTGAATCGTTTACATTGATCGCAGGCATAGGAAGTGTTCCATTTTTCATGCGCTCATATAATCTGTGAACTCCGGTAGTAGTTTCTTCAGAAAGTCCTTTAATACCTTTTCCAAGTTCAGGATATTCATCCAGAACCATATTGGTAAGGTCTCCACCATCATCAAGGATCATATTCAACGGTTTGCGTTCTTCTCCGAAGAAAAGGGTCTGCTCGATACACCAGTTAAATTCCTCTTCGGTCATACCTTTCCAGGCATATACAGGTATTCCGGCAGCAGCAATAGCGGCAGCAGCATGATCCTGGGTAGAGAAAATATTACATGAACTCCAGGTGACCTCTGCTCCAAGCTCCACAAGAGTCTCGATAAGCACAGCCGTCTGGATCGTCATATGTAAACATCCCGCAATTCTCGCTCCTTTTAAAGGTTTAGATGCTCCATATTCTTCACGAAGCGCCATTAGACCCGGCATTTCAGCTTCGGCCAGTTCTATTTCGCGTCGTCCATACTCAGCAAGCTCAATATCTTTTACTTTATAGGCGGTATACGGTACTGTTTTAGTTGACATATTATTATATTTGAATATTAGCAATTTTGTGCTTGCAAAAATAAGGAAAAGCTTAGAAATTTTATGCCTCTTTTTAAAACAATAACAGTTGATGAACGTACTAAAGTCTTCATTTGGAAGGTTGAAGAGTCCTTCGAATGGCTGTCTGAAGGAATTGAACTAACCGATCATTGCCGTAAAAGAGTGAACGGGATGAAGTCTGAAATTCATCGTCGTGGTTTTATGAGCATCAGGCATTTAATGGCCCAGGCAGGCTATACAGACCAAGACCTTTACTATGACGATCATGGCAAGCCTCACCTTAGCGACAATAAATATATTTCTATTACCCATTCCTTTAATTTTACGGCTATTATAGTGAGTGATAAGGATGTGGGCATTGATATTGAAAAACAACGGGATAAGATCCTTAAGATCGCTAACAAATTCACTCCCCTGGATGAATATCATACCCTGGCTAACGAGGAAGCTTTGATAAGGAAACTTACCATCGTGTGGGGAGCTAAAGAGTCGGTTTATAAGCTTATAGCCCAGCCGGGAATTGGCTTTTTACAGCACATTAATGTAACCGATTTTGATTTTGAAGATTCAGGAACCACTACCCATGTTCGCTATAACGGGCTGGATAACTGGTATGATATTAGGTTCCTTGAATTTGAAAACTTTACCTGTGTGTACGCGCTGCCGTCTAATTCCAAGCCGAAAGCATAATGATCGGGGTTCAAAGCTATCTTAAGGAGATACAGCAGGCCGTAAATGAAAACCGGAAACTTCTGGCGATACTGATAGATCCCGATAAATTCGAGGATTCCATAGCTGCAGAATTTTTTAAAAATCTACCTGTAGAAACCACCTATATTTTTGTTGGCGGTAGTACCGTTGAAGATGGGAGAACCTGTGAAGTTGTAAAAGCGATAAAAAATTATTGCAGTTTGCCTGTAATTCTATTTCCCGGGGATCACAACCAAATTTCAGATCATGCTGATGCTCTTTTATTTTTGAGCCTGATTTCGGGGAGAAACCCGGAATTTTTGATCGAACAGCAGGTGCGTTCGGTGGAGAAGATTAAAAATACATCCCTTGAAATCATCCCTACCGGTTATATTCTTGTGGATGGAGGTAATAAAACTTCCGTTCAAAAAGTAAGTAAGACTATTCCATTAAAGCAAACTAATATTTCACAAATCGTGAATACTGCCCTGGCCGGGCAATATTCCGGTAAAAAACTGATCTATCTTGAAGCGGGTAGCGGCGCCCGCTATCCTGTTTCAGCTGAAATTATTCGATCGGTTCACCGGGAATTGGATATTCCTGTTATCGTGGGTGGAGGCATAAGGTGTAAAAAACAATTAGATCAAGCCTATATTGCCGGAGCAGATCTGGTCGTGATCGGGACTGCTTTTGAAGATGGGACTTTTCAGGACTAAACTTCTTTTTTGTCTTTTAGACCGTAGTGAGAATTCTTTGTAAAGCGAGAAGGCAAATACAGATTTCTCCGTCGCTTTGCTCCCTCGAATTGGCAGGTAATCTGGAATGCACTTCGACAGGCTCAGTGCAACAACTTCATGTCATCCTGAGCGCAGTCGAAGGATGCTTTCTTTTTTGCATCTCGATCACAGGGCGAAATTTCTATGAAGTGAGAAGCTAAATACATATTTCACAGTCACTTCGCTCCTTTGAAATAACATAAATCAGCAGGAACACTCCCATAAAATCCAGTTTTAAAATTCTTAAATTTAGGCATGTCTAATACTAATCCACAAGTCATGAAAATTGAAAACCCGGTAGTCTGGTTTGAGATCTATACAAATGATCTGGACCGCGCCAAATCGTTCTATGAGAAAGTATTTAAAACAGAGTTATCTCCTATTGGTGATCCTGCGAATGAAGGATTAAAGATGCTGGCATTCCCGGGCGATATGGAAACACCCGGTAAGGCGGGAGGGGCCCTGGTGCATGTAGAAGGCATGCCTGCAGGAAATAATAGTACAATTGTATACTTTTTTAGTGAGGATTGCAGTGTGGAAGAAGCCCGTGTAAAAGATGCCGGGGGAGAGGTCATCAGGAATAAAATGTCTATAGGTGAATACGGCTTTGTGAGCCTGGCCAGGGATACTGAAGGAAATATCATTGGGATCCATTCTATGAAATAAGATTACAGGTTGCTTTCTTATGTCATCTCGGCCGCAGAGAGAAACTTCTATAAAGTCAGATATAAATACAGATTTCTCAGTTGCTTCGCTTCTTTGAAATGACAGGTAATGTGAGACGTATTTCGATAGACTCAGTGCAACAACCGGATGTCATCCTGAGCGCAGTCGAAGGATGCTTTCTTTTGTCATTTCGACCATAGGGAGAAATCTCTGTAAAGTCATATGCTATATATAAATTTTTAATTCACTTTGTTCTTTCGAAATGGCAGGTAATCTGGGGCGTACTTCGACAGTCTCAGGGTAGCATATTTACCAGATTTTCTCTTTGAATGCATCATTCTGAATTTATTTCAGGGTCTCTATAGATGCAGAAACTCCCGATGCTTCGGGACAGCATGGCGTGAATTAAAGAAATATCATCTTATGCGGAGTCGAAGGTTGGTATATGTAAATCCAATGATCAATTTTCAATTGTCCATTATCAATTCTCTGTTATCCATTTAGTTTTGGCTAACTTTGGATGGAAAACAGATTTTCATGAAAATTTCAGTAGAATTAACCCTAACTCCACTGCAGGATGATTACGAGCCGGCGATTATCGATTTTATAAAAAAAATGCGGGAATCTGGCCTTATCGTGAAGGAGAATCCTTTGAGTACTCAGGTATATGGTGATTATGATGAGGTGATGGGACTATTAAATAAAGAGATCAAGAATGCATTCGAAGTCATAGACCGCGGGCTCATGTATGTGAAGATCGTAAAATCTGACCGTAGCGAGTATGCAGCCGATTTTTGATTTCTTCTTTGAACAGTATTCGGGATATCCAACCCTTTTTATAGTCCTGGAGATCATTGCGGTGATCTTCGGTTTTCTTTCTGTATGGTTTTCCAAACAGAATAATATTCTGGTATACCCAACCGGTATAGTGAGTACGGTTATTTTTGTATACCTGCTCTGGCAATGGCAATTGCTAGGGGATATGATGATCAATGCCTACTATTTTACCATGAGTATTTACGGCTGGTATATCTGGACCAGGAAAGTAGATCCTGAACATTATACCCCTATCACCAGTACCACCAGAAGAGAGCAACTTCAATCTGTTTTCATATTTATAGGGACTTTGATCTTTGTTTTCGTCGTTTACGAGTGGTTTGATAAATGGAATAACTGGACGGCCTATATAGATACGGTAACCACCGCAATATTCTTTGTTGGAATGTGGTTAATGGCAAAGCGGAAACTTGAGAACTGGATTTACTGGATCATCGGGGATATTATTTCTGTACCATTATATTTTTATAAAGGCCTTACCTTTACAAGCCTGCAATATCTTGTATTTACTATAATTGCTGTATTTGGTTACCTGGCATGGAAGAAAAACTTGCGCAACGACCTGCGTCCTGCATTAGAATAGTCCTTTTTGGGCCGGAATCTACCGGAAAGACCACTCTTTCTGAAGATCTGGCCAGTCACTATAACGAGCCACTGGTTAAAGAATTTATGCGGGAATACCTGCAGGAAGTATGGAATGCGGAAAAGCGTGTTTGTGAACCCGCAGATCTTATCCCCATTGCTGAAGGACAAATAGAAGCTGAAAACCGTCTGGCTTTACAGGCAAATAAGGTGCTTATTTGTGATACGAACCTGTTGGAATTAAAGGTTTATTCAGAGGCATATTATCAAGGATTTTGCGACCCGCAACTTCTTAAACCTGCGTTAAATCACCATTATGATCTCTACTTTTTGACGTATATTGATGTTCCCTGGATCCCGGATGATCTAAGGGATAAACCTCACGACCGTGAAGGTATGTTTCAGAGGTTTCAAGATGCTCTGGATCAACATCATAAACCTTATTTTATTTTGAAAGGAAGCAGGAAGGAGCGTTTTAAAAATGCCGTTAAAAAAATTGACCAACTTATAAAAAATAATAATCGTGAAATTTAGTGAAAAAGATATTCTGCAAATAGAAGAGAAGGGACTTTCAACTAGTGAAGTGGAAGAGCAGATAGCGATCTTTGAGAGAGGGAACGTTAAGGTGAATATCACCGAGGCTGCCACCATAGGAAATGGTATAAGCAGGATAGACTCCGCTGAGAAAAGAGAATTGATAGAAAATTACGATAGGGAAAAGATAAATTATAGCCTTATAAAATTTGTCCCTGCATCTGGCGCTGCCTCAAGAATGTTCAAGGCCTTGCATAACTTCGCCTCAGAATTCAATCCTGAAAAACATGAATTACGTGAGTACCTGGATGCCAGTGGGGATTCAGACCTGAGGAGATTTTTTAACCATATAGAAAAGTTGCCATTTTATAAGCCGGCAATCGCTAAAACGAAAAAGAACCATCCCGATTACGACGAGCTTTCTCATGATGCACAATACAAGGTACTTGTAAAGACCATTTTAGATGAGGATGGTTTATACCTGAGTGATCTTCCAAAGGGACT
>JBFGDP010000145.1:0-6339 GCA_041580575.1 Christiangramia sp. | reverse complement strand
AGGGTGGGACGGTTATTTTTCAGGTAATTTAAGATCATCCCATCCCGCAGGGCAGCTTCGGATATCTTGATCTGTTCAAAGTTGAACTCTTTAATAAGGTACTTCAACAGTGCCATCCCCGGGTTGATGATATCTATTCGTTTTTCGTCCAGTTCCCCTATCTTTTTCCTTTGGTTGCGGTCCAGTTTAATAAATTCCTTATAAAGGTTCCCGAAGTCTTCGGCCTGGAAGACCAGTTCATTGAGCGTCATATCTGCGGTAAGGGAAGTGCGACTGGCTACCATGGCGCCGATATTTTCCATGGTCCCCGAAGAGCCTATTATAGTTCTGATCTTATATTCCTTTATAAGTTTACCAACCTCCTGCAATGAATTTTTAAAATGCTTTTTAAGTGCTTTGATCTCAGCTTTTGTGATTGGGTCATTTTTAACGAATTTGGCCGACATCCGGGCGACGCCCAGTTTGAGGCTGTTATGGTAAAGGAATTCTTTATTATTGCCCACGATGAATTCTACGCTTCCACCCCCTATATCCACCATTAGCACCATTTCATCATCCAGTGCTATGCTGTGTCTTATGGCATAACCAATAAGTTCTGCTTCCATTTTTCCCGGAATCGCCCGTGCTTTTATTCCAACCTCATCGATCATGCGCTGGATAAAATCACCGCCATTTTTCGCCTCCCGTATTGCTGAGGTTGCAAAAGCGATGATCTCTTCCACCTGCTGGGAATCGCAAAGAAATTTGATCCTTTTTAAAGCATCAAGACCACGTTGCATGGCCTCTTCGCTGAGGTGATTATCCATTCCTTTTTCGGCGAGGATGACCATCTCCTTGAGTTTGTCTATGGTTCTGAAACTTCCGTCTGGATAGATGTCTACGAGTACGGCATGGAAGGAGTTGGTGCCAAGGTCTATGGCGGCGATACGTTTAGTAGGGGTTCCCTTGTTTTGCGAGTTTTCCATTTCCGGTTGTTTCTGGTACCTGTATTTACAGGATTACTTCAATTTACTGAAATTTGATGGTAATGACTTATAAGGCTTTGTGAAAATGAGCAATTAGTAACGAGATATGAGAATTGAGTCCTTTCGTAATTATTAACCTGAGCGCGGTCAAATTTTCCGATTGATTTCATCTAACGATGGCGATATAAATGTCACTCTTAGCTTGTCGAAGGGTGATTATCCTGAATTAATACTTTGCTGAGTACATTTTGTCGGCCTACCGAAAAGTCAGCTAAAGTTTCGTAAGCCTTGACTTTTTAGTTCGTTTTTTCATCAGGGAAAAAAAATGAACAAATGAAGAAATAATTGCCGCCCTGAGCGCAGTCGGAGGGTGCTTAGAATAGCTATGGCATCAATCAATAGATTTTACCATTATCGCGAATTTGAAATTAAGATGTAAAAATCCCGATCCTTCAGACATAAAAAACCTTTCAAAGTAAAATTTAAGTGTTTGATTTCCAGGTAAAATGATTAATTTTAATAGCTTCAGAAATAGAAACACCTATTCCACAGAACATTTTAACGCACAGGGTTTTATAGCTAAATAAAAAAACTTACTTTTGCATCCTGAAATTTTTGCGCAAATGAAGGCAGTCTTCATGACCAGACGACATTTGCTAATAATAATTTAAAATAAACAAATGAAATCAATTACGATCAACGGATCTAAAAGAGAAAGCGTAGGCAAGAAGGCAACGAAAGCACTACGTAATGCTGGACAGGTTCCTTGCGTATTGTACGGGGTAGAAGGTGATCCACTACACTTTGCAGCAGAGGAAATCGCATTTAAAGATTTAGTGTATACTCCAGATGTACACACAGTAAAAATCAAATTGAAAAGTGGTGAGTCTTATGACGCTATCCTTCAGGATATCCAGTTTCACCCGGTAAGTGATGCAATTCTTCACATCGATTTCTACCAGATATTTGAGGATAAACCAATTACTATGGCAATTCCTGTACACACTGAAGGTGTTGCACGAGGGGTTAAGAACGGTGGTGTATTAAGATACAACCTTCGTCGTCTTAAGGTAAGAGGTTTACCGGGAGATCTTCCAGATTATATCGTAGCAGATGTGACCAAACTTAAAATTGGTCAGAAGTTATATGTTACTGGTGTAGAGAGTGAAGATTACGTGATCCAACATCCAGATAACACGGTAATTTGCCAGGTTAGAACTTCTCGTAACATCGTTGCTCTTGATGATGAGGACGAAGATGAAGTTGCAGCAGATGAAGTACCAGCTACTGAAACTGATGATGTGGCAGCAGTAAAAGAGGGAGAAGACAACTAGTCTTTTTCATTCAATATATTATAAAAAGCATTCCATCTCGGGATGCTTTTTTATTTAACTCAAAATTCCCGCCGCTTTTGGTTTTTCTGATTTAAAAAGTATCTGATAAATTTTATCTTTACCCAAACTAATCAAATGCTATCATTCTTCGGAAGGATTTTAGGAAAAACCAGGACTGCGGAGAAAACAGACCCCATGAAGAAATTTTTGATCGTAGGCCTTGGGAATATTGGCCCTAAATATGAGAATACCCGGCATAACATAGGATTTAAAATCCTGGATGAACTGGCCCGGGAAAAGGAGGTTAATTTTGAAACGCAAAAACTGGGTGATGTAGCTACCTTCAAATTTAAAGGACGCACTTTTGTAATGCTCAAGCCAAGTACCTATATGAACTTAAGCGGAAAGGCCGTGAACTACTGGATGCAAAAAGAGAAGATCTCACTTGATAATTTACTGGTAGTGACAGATGATCTCAACCTGCCATTTGGAACCTTAAGATTGAAGACGAAAGGAAGTGATGGGGGGCATAACGGACTTAAGGATATACAAACGCAGTTGAATACTACCAAATACAACCGGTTTAGATTCGGAATAAGCGATGAATTCTCAAAAGGCAGTCAGGTAGATTATGTGCTGGGAGAGTGGAGTGACGAGGAGCTTAAAAAAATGCCCGAACGACTGAAAACCTCTGCAGAATTGATACAATCTTTTGGTACTGCAGGAGTTTCCAATACAATGAATACCTTTAACGGCAAATAGCAGGATTTGAAAGAACACAAAGGAGCAAATGCATTTATAAGCGATCGTCAAACGGTAGTCACCATTGGTACATTTGATGGTGTACATGTGGGACATCGAAAGATCATAGAGCGCCTGGTAAATTCTGCTCATGCAAACAATCTCGATTCGGTAGTACTTACTTTTTTCCCCCATCCAAGGATGGTTTTGCAGCAGGAGAGTGGTATACAACTTATTAATACCATCGAAGAGCGTAAAAAATTATTGGAGGGAACGGGAATAGATCACCTGGTAATTCATCCTTTTACCCATCAATTCTCCAGGCTTACTGCCCTGGAATTTGTTAGGGATATTTTAGTGAATAAATTAAGAGCTAAAAAGATCATTATTGGTTATGATCACAGATTTGGTCGCAATCGTACTGCAGACATCAATGACCTGCGAAAATTCGGGGAAGATTTCGGTTTTGAGGTGGAGGAGATAAGTCAGCAGGATGTGGAGCAGGTGGCGGTGAGTTCTACCAAGATCAGGAATGCCCTGCTCGAAGGAAAAGTTGAACGGGCAAACCTATATCTCGAATATCCTTTTAGCCTGAACGGGACGATAGTTAGAGGTCGGGGTATAGGCAAAGATCTCGGCTTTCCCACGGCAAATTTAGATATCGCAGAAGATTATAAGTTAATTCCCAAAAATGGAGTGTACGTAGTGCGAACGATTATTGAAGGGGAGCAGATTTATGGGATGATGAATATAGGAACCAATCCTACAGTTGGCGGAAAGGAGAAAACCATAGAAGCAAATTTCTTTCATTTGGACATGGATCTTTACGGAAAGAAACTGGAAGTACAGATGCTGGTAAGAATCAGGGATGAGAAAAAATTTGGTTCTGTAGATGACCTTAAGCTGGCCATGAAGCAGGATCGGGCCTTTTCGCAACAATACATCAGGGATAATTATGCTTAACAGGTGGCTTTTTAAACAAGTCGATAATTCTGCACTGGTTGTTTTTCGTGCATTTTTTGGGTTGTTGATCGCTATCGAGGCCTTTGGAGCAATTTTCACAGGCTGGGTAAGAAGAACCCTGATGGAACCCAAGTTCACCTTTAATTTCATTGGGTTTGAATTCCTGCAGCCATTACCCGGTAATGGAATGATCTGGTATTATGCTATACTGGGAGTGGTGGGAATATTCGTAATGGTAGGGTTTAAATACAGGGCTTCTATGATCATCTATACCATCATGTGGTCTGGTGTTTACCTGATGCAAAAATCATCCTACAATAATCATTATTATCTTTTAATGTTACTCTGTTTCGTCATGTGCTTTTTGCCGGCACATCGATGGTTATCTATAGATGCGAAAATTAAACCTTCTATAAGCAGAATTTCCATGCCCAGGTGGGTTTGGCTTTTTATTGTCCTGCAACTCTGGATCGTTTACACCTATGCATCTGTAGCCAAATTTTACCCGGACTGGTTAGACGGGAGTTTCCCGGCGATGCTTATGCATTCAAAAAGAGATTACTGGCTGGTGGGGGAATTCTTGCAACAGGGCTGGATTAGATATGCCATCGCCTATTTCGGGTTGCTTTTTGACCTTTTGATCATTCCGTTATTGCTATGGAATAGAACCAGGGTGCCCGCCTTTATTGCGGCAATATTCTTTCACCTTTTCAATAGCTTTATCTTTCATATTGGCATCTTTCCCTATATGTCCCTTGCTTTCTGTATCTTCTTTTTCCCTTCAGAAAAGGTAAACAGGTTCTTTCTCCGGGGCAGGAAAAAATTTTATACTGCCGGGGAGGTCATCGTACCGCCCTACCGTAATTTTTTTATTGCAGCAGTTAGTGTCTGGTTCGTGATCCAGGTAAGTCTTCCGCTAAGGCACTGGTTCTTCCAGGATGATGTACTCTGGACCGAAGAAGGCCATCGTCTAAGCTGGCGAATGATGCTAAGGGGGAAAAGCGGTCGCGTAGTATTTAAAGTCGTGGAGAAAGGTACCAGTGACACCATCTATGTGAATAATGAAGATTATTTGTCTACAAAACAAAGGCGGGCAATTACTTCTAAACCCGATATGATCTGGCAGTTCGCGCAGCGCCTGGAAGCTGAATATGCTGAAAAGGGGAAACAGGTAGAGGTATATGCCGATGGAAAAATAAGCGTAAATGGCAAACCCTATAAGACCCTGATTGACCCTGGCGTAGATCTCGCTGCTGAAAAATGGCAGCATTTTAAGCATCACGACTGGATTTTACCCTCAGATTCAGACTAATATTCTTACCTGCTTTTGTTACATTTGCAGCTCGTAAAACTATAAACGGCAATTTAAACAAAACCGCCTCATGTTACAGGTTTCAAAGATCGCAGAACATAAAGAAGAATATATCAAAGCCCTCAAAAAAAGGAATTTTGATGCTTCAGACATTTTCGAACAGGTATTAACCCTAGATGAGACCCGCAGGTCTACCCAGGCTAAACTGGACGATACCCTGGCGACATCTAACAGGTTATCTAAGGAAATTGGCCTCATGTTCAAGAACGGGGAACACCAAAAGGCGAATATGCTTAAGGAAAAGACCAGCCGTTTAAAGGAAGATTCTAAAGAACTCTCAGACCAGTTGTCTTCTGTAGTGGCTGAGCTTCAGAACTTACTCTATACCATTCCTAATGTTCCTCATGAATCTGTTCCGGCCGGGAATAGTGAAGATGATAATGAAGAAGTTTATAAGGAAGGAGATATCCCGGTATTGGCAGAAGGATCTCTACCACACTGGGAGCTGGCAAAAAAGTATGATATTATAGATTTTGAGCTTGGAAACAAGATCACCGGTGCCGGATTTCCTGTGTATAAGGGAAAAGGAGCTCGATTGCAACGTGCCTTGATCACCTGGTTCCTGGACAAGGCTGCAGAAGCAGGTTACACCGAATTTCAGTTACCGCTCATGGTGAATGAGGCTTCAGGTTTTGGTACCGGGCAGTTACCAGATAAGGAAGGGCAGATGTATCATGTTACTGAAGATGATCTTTATCTGATCCCCACGGCAGAAGTGCCTATCACCAATATGTTTCGCGACAATTTGATGAACGAAAAGGACTTCCCGGTAATGTGTACCGGATATACTCCGTGTTTTAGAAGAGAAGCGGGATCGTATGGTGCCCATGTGCGTGGATTGAACAGATTACACCAATTTGATAAGGTTGAGATCGTAAGGCTGGAAACTCCCGAAAATTCCTATGCTGCCCTGGATACTATGGTGGAGCATGTAAAAGACCTATTAAAGGAGCTGAAATTGCCT
>JBFGDP010000144.1:0-6361 GCA_041580575.1 Christiangramia sp. | reverse complement strand
CCTATTCTTCTGCATTGCCGGCCGAATATTGAATCAACCAAAAAAGGCTGCCCAATGGCAGCCTTTATGTAATATTTATGATCAATATTTTATCTTTTGATCGTCTGTTTTCTATCAGGACCTACAGAAACAATAGTTATAGGAGTTTCAAGTTCTTTTTCCAGGAAATCCACATAATCGTTGAATTCTTTAGGAAGTGAAGAAGCATCTTTCATTTTGGTAAGATCTTCTTTCCATCCCTTTACTTCGGTATAAATAGGTTCAAGGTTTTCCGGTTCTATATTAAAAGGAAGGTGTTTAATCTCTTCACCTTTATACTTGTAAGCTGTACATACTTTTAAAGTTTCGAATCCGCTTAAAACATCGCCTTTCATCATTATTAGCTGAGTGATACCATTTACCTGTACGGCATACTTTAAGGCAACAAGATCCAGCCAGCCACAGCGTCTTTTTCTCCCTGTAGTGGCACCAAATTCGTTACCAATCCTTCCCATTTTTTCTCCCACTTCGTCAAATAGCTCGGTAGGGAAGGGGCCGCTACCAACACGGGTAGTATAGGCTTTAAAAATACCAAATGCCTCCCCTATATTTCTCGGGGCAACACCTAAACCTGTACAGGCTCCGGCCGCGGTGGTATTAGATGAAGTTACAAAAGGGTAGGTTCCAAAATCTATATCGAGTAAAGATCCCTGTGCACCTTCGGCGAGAATTGTTTTTCCATTTTTCATAGCCTGGTGAAGATATTCTTCACTATCTATAAAAGTAAGTTCCTTCAAGCTCTCAACGGCGTTACAGAATTCCTTTTCTAATTCCTCCAGGTTGTATTGCACGTCCACATCGTAGAAAGCGATCATCTTTTCATGCTTGTCTGCCAGGGTACGGTACCTGTCTTTCCAGTCTTCCAGTTCCAGATCACCAACGCGCAAACCATTCCTTCCGGTCTTGTCCATATACGTAGGGCCTATACCTTTAAGGGTAGAGCCGATCTTGGCTTTTCCTTTGGAAGCTTCAGAAGCCGCATCCAGTAACCTGTGAGTAGGAAGGATGAGATGTGCCTTTCTCGAGATAAGTAATTTAGACTTATAATCTATATTGTGCTTTGCAAGGTTATCCAGTTCTCTTTTAAAGATCACTGGGTCTATTACCACCCCATTCCCAACGAGATTGATACTGTCATCGTGAAATATACCTGAAGGTATGGTATGTAGAACGTGTTTCTGACCATCGAATTCCAGCGTGTGCCCTGCATTGGGCCCACCTTGAAAACGTGCAATTATATCGTATTTTGAGGTAAGGACGTCAACTATTTTGCCTTTTCCTTCATCACCCCATTGAAGACCTAGTAGTAAATCTACTGCCATGAATTTTGAAACTTAATTGGTTGATTTTTTATTTCCGTAGAAGTAGAGCGAATGTTTTTTGATCTCGATATCAAACACTTCTTCTATAGTTTGTTTGATGCTTTGTATTCTGGGATCGCAAAATTCTATTACCTCGCCGGTATCGGTAAGTATAATATGATCGTGCTGGCGGTCAAAATATGATTTCTCATATTGTGCCTGGTTCTGGCCAAACTGGTGTTTTCTCACCAGGCCGCATTCCAATAATAGCTCAATTGTATTATAAAGCGTTGCCCGGCTTACCCTGTATTTCTTGTTCTTCATCTTGATATACAAAGACTCGATGTCAAAATGATCATCAGAATTATATATCTCCTGAAGAATAGCGAATCTCTCCGGTGTTTTCCGGTGTCCTTTCTCTTCAAGATATTTGGTGAAAACATTTTTAACGACCGCCTGATCGTTTTTATTTACGACTTTTTTGCTCATAATTTGCTCTGCAAAGGTAAAAGTTTATTCACGGCTAACCTTGTCTATCCCGTTAATTTTTTTAAGCCTTTGGATGATGGTATTCAGGATATTATTATTCTTAACTACCAGGGTAATTCGCCCGCTGAAAATACCGTCTGAACTGTCGAAATTCAGGTTTTTCATATTCACATGCATGTTGCTGGAAATTTCCTTGGTGATCTCACTTACCAGCCCCAAATTATCTATTCCTTCAAGGTTGATGACAGAAATAAAGTCCTGTTGTGAACTATCTATCCATTTTGCCTGAATGATCCTGTAAGCATAATTACTCTGGAGTTGCAGGGCGTTGGGACAATCCTTTTTATGAACCTTGATGCCATCGTTCACCGAAATAAATCCGAACACGGTATCTCCGGGAATGGGATTACAGCAATTAGAAAGTTTATATTCCAGTTTTTCTTCTTCTTTACCAAAAACTAGCTGATCGTATTTTGCCGTGAACTCATCTTTATCCAGATCTACAGAAACCTTCGGTTTCTGGATCTTACTTTTAAAATAGCTAACGAGGGAATTGCTTCGGGAATTGGCAAAATCCTTCAGCATCTTGTTGTCTATTTTTCCGATCCCTACCCGATAAAACAGATCAAGACTGGTCTTTAAGTTGAAAAAGACCACGAGTTCGTTAATAGACTTTTCGTTGAACTGGATCTTTTGTGCTTTCAGCTTTCTGGCCAACACCGCTTTTCCTTCTTCAGCAATTTCCTTCTTCTCTTCTTTAAGCGAGGATTTTATTTTTGCCCTTGCCCTGGCAGTATTCGCATAATCCAGCCAGTTAATGTTGGGCTTGGCATTTTCTGAGGTGATAATTTCAACCTGGTCACCACTTTTTAGTTCATGACTTAGGGGCACCAGTTTATTATTAACCCGGGCACCCCGTGTGTGCAATCCAATTTCTGTATGTATACTAAATGCGAAATCCAGGGGAGTCGAGCCTTTTGGTAAAGATTTAAGATCACCTTGCGGGGTGAATACAAAAATTTCCTTGGAATAAAGGTTGAGTTTGAATTGTTCCACAAAATCCACGGCATTCACATCGGGGCTTTCCAGAGCTTCCTGTAAACGAGTTACCCATTCTTCAAATCCTCTTTCCTCTTTATTATTATCACCCTGCTTATATTTATAATGCGCGGCATAACCCTTCTCGGCGATCTCATTCATTCTTTCACTACGAATCTGAACTTCTACCCAGCGACCCTTTGGCCCCATGACAGTGATGTGCAGGGCTTCATAGCCCGTAGATTTTGGAGATGATATCCAGTCCCTTAACCGTGTAGGATTTGGCCTGAAGTGATCTGTAACTATAGAGTAGATCTTCCAGGCAAGGAATTTCTCCTGTGATGGATCACTGCGATAGATAATCCTGATAGCAAATTTGTCATAGATCTCATCAAAACCTATATTCTGTGATTTGATCTTTCTATTAATCGAATATATAGATTTAGGCCTGCCTTTAATACTATAATCCAGGTCTTCCTTATCTAAGGAATCCTGTATTACCTTGCTGAATTCTTTAATATAAGCATCCTGATCTTCCTTGCTTTCTTTTATTTTGGTAAGTATGTCATTATAGACCTCGGGTTCGGTATACTTTAATCCCAGGTCTTCCAGTTCTGTCTTTATATTATATAGACCAATCCTGTGAGCCAGTGGCGCATATATATATAAGGTTTCTGAAGCGATCTTAACCTGCTTATCTGGACGCATGGCGTCCATGGTCTGCATATTATGAAGCCTGTCTGCGATCTTGATAATTATTACTCTTACATCATCATTAAGTGTAAGCAGCATTTTTCTGAAGTTCTCTGCCTGTAGAGAAACATCCTTGTCTTTCTTTAGACTGGAAATTTTAGTAAGACCATCCACGATCTTAGCGACGGTCTCCCCAAACATACTTCGAAGGTCTTCCAGGGTATACTTGGTGTCTTCTACTACATCATGTAGCAGCGCGGCAGCAATCGAGGTGGCATCCAGTCCTATTTCTGAAGCAACAATCTTAGCCACCGCAATGGGATGAAAGATGTATGCTTCACCAGACTTGCGGCGCTGGTCCTTATGAGCATCCACAGCCGTATCAAAAGCTTTTCGAATTAGTTTTTTATCATCATCGGTAAGCGTTTGATAACTTATGCGCAGGAGCTCCTTATATTGCCTGGCAATTTGTTTGTTTTCTTTTGCTATAGCCGCCTCTGTCATAGGTTAAAAATACAATTAAGATTATAAGGAAACAACTAGTACTCTGATTTCAAATTGCGATATCGCTGCAATAGGCTGGGATGAGAGTAATGTACAAAAATATAGGCTTTGTGTGGGGTTAAATTGCTCAAAGTGTTTTTAGATAATTTCTTCAAGCTCGAGATCAAAGATTCACCATTATAGGTGGCTTTAGCATAATTATCTGCCTGGTATTCAAATTTTCGGGAAACATAATTCATGATCAAGCCGGTAATTTCTGAAATGGGACTATATAAAATTCCAAATGCTACAAGACCAATATGAAAACTTGGCTCACTAACCCCTAAGGCCTTTGAAAGGACAGAATTATCCACGAACAGTGACAATAGCCAAAGCGTGAAGCCGGTGGTAAGTATAGAAACAGCTAAATTCACCAGGATATGGTTCCTTTTATAATGACCTACCTCGTGTGCAAGAACAGCCACTATTTCGTCCTCTTCGAGGTCGTTGATAAGCGTATCGTAAAGCGTAATTCTTTTTTCGCTGCCAAAGCCTGAAAAATAGGCATTGGCTTTAGTGCTTCTTTTTGATCCATCTATCACAAAAATATTGTCAAGTTTAAAACCAACGCTACGGGCGTATTCCTCAATCCTTGTTCTTAGCGAACCTTCTTCCAGCGGTGTTTGCTTATTAAATAAAGGAACTATCAATTTAGCGTAGAACATATTCATGAATACGCTAAACACAGCGATAAGGATCCAGGCATACCACCAGAAATCTTCGCCGGCAACCTGATAGAACCAGACGATCAGGGCCAGGATGCCTCCACCTAATACTGCGGTCATTGCCAGACCTTTTAATTTGTCCAATAAGAATGTTTTCCGGGTGGTCTTATTAAAACCATATTTCTCTTCGATCACAAAGGTGCTGTACCATGAAAAAGGAGTCATCAAAATATCGCTGCCCAGCATAATGATCCCGAAAAAGATCAGTGCTATCAAAATTGAATTATCCGTTATGCTTCTGGCAACCTGGTCCACCCAGGCAAAACCATCAAAAATTATAAAACCTAAGGTTAGCAGAACGGTGAAAGTACTGGTGATTAAACCAAATTTAAAGCGTTCTTTTTTATACCGCTGGGATTTTTCATATTCCTTCTCATCATAAACATCGGCCAATTCAGAGGGTACTGGATCATCAAAATGTCTGGCATTTAAAGTGTCAAGGATCTTGTCTATTACAAAATCGATGATAATAATTGAAATTATTATGTAAACAAGGGTTTCTGCAGTCAAGTTATAGTTCTTTATTCGGGGTGTATAATACGTTGTCTCCTGGCTTCAAAAATAAGAATTCCGGCCGCAACAGATACATTCATTGAGTCAATTTCTCCATGCATAGGGATGAGTATATTCTGATTTGAATTTTTCAACCATTCCTCACTTAAGCCCGTGGCTTCGGTTCCCATTACAATTGCTGAAGCGGTTCTGAAATCTATCTCATGATAAGGCTTTGATGCCTGTAATGCGGCTGCGTAAATTTGAATATCCTGTCTTTTCAAAAAAGAAATAATTTCAGTCGTTGTGCCGGTAGCGATCTTATTTGTAAACAGGCAGCCTACACTGCTTCTAATAATATTGGGATTATAAAGATCTGTCTTGGGATTAGCAATGATCACCGCGTCTACCGCGGCTGCATCGGCCGTTCTAAGCAAGGCGCCAATATTACCCGGCTTTTCCGGGGCTTCTGCCACCATGATCAGGGGATTGGGATTGGAGATTTTCAAGTCTTCCAGGGAATGCTCCCTGGTTCTGAATACCGCTATTAAACCTTCGGTACTACCACGGTAAGCTAATTTTTCGTAAACCTCCTGGCTGATTTCAGTTATCTGGGCCGGATCTGCGGAATGCGATTTAGATAGTTCTACCACGTATTGAAGGTCAACTTTCTGCGAAAGAAAATAAAAATGCAGAGATTCGTAACCTCCATTTATCGCGAGGGTTATTTCTCTTACTCCTTCAACTACGAATAAATTCTCCTTTTTACGATTACGTGATTTATCCTGTAACTGGATGAGCCATTTGACCTCCTTATTACTAACGCTGCTTATCTGTCTTAACATAGCGGTAAAAATACATAGTTATTAAGCATAAAAAAAGTTGCCTGAAAACGGAAATGACGTCGTTCTGAATTTTTTTCAGGATCCCTAAAGATTAATTTATTAATCTAAATAGAAGCTGGATAGAGTTCAGGCTTACGTATCCTTATTTCAGGCAACCTAAGACTTTCAGGCTAAGCTATTCGCCTTCCTGATCTTT
>JBFGDP010000143.1:0-6376 GCA_041580575.1 Christiangramia sp. | reverse complement strand
TGCCGGAAAGACACTTATGATCTTATGATCATGACTATATAAATAATATGAGCCATAAACAGCTACCAGGCCGAAGAAAATGAATACGAATATATCACCCATTCCCCGATACCCATATGCAGAGTTTCCAACTGTATATTTGATAGCGGCAACGATCGCGGCCACCCCAAGAATAAAAAAGACCATGGCAGATATGAGCTGGTCACGGCCAAAGGATGCATAAATAAGCAATATGGCCAGTAACAGGGTACTAGCTGCAGTTATCACCATGGCCAGTTTCATTTCTTTCTCGCTAATCAAACCGGACTGGATTGCTCGCGCAGGGCCAATTCGTTCATTATTATCGGTGCCCTTAACCCCATCACCATAATCGTTTGCAAAATTAGAAAGGATTTGCAGGCCCAGGGTCGTCCCCAGAGCCAGGCTAAAAATGGCAATATCAAAGTGCCCTAAATGCGCTGCAATACTGCTTCCTACAATGATACCGGATATCGAGAGCGGAAGTGTTCTAAGCCTGGCCGCATTTATCCAGGATGAAATTTTACTCATTGTTTAATTCATTATTTTCACAAGAAGTTCCTTAAGAAGATCTCCCTGGGAAACATTTGAAGCCCCCACACCTTTACTCTTTACATCTGTTTCCTGCAGCAAGCTTATCGCATGACTTACCTTTTTCATGGGATAGTTTCTGGCAGCAGTGACATAATCTTTCACAAAGAAGGGGTTTACCTTTAATTGTTTTGCAACCGCTCCTTTAGATTTATCATTCAATCCATGATATTGCAGGATCTGCGAAAAATAAGAAAATAGCAACGAGATAGTCACCACCATAGGATTATCCTTAGGGTTTTGTGCGAAATAATTGATGATTCTGTGTGCCTTTAAGGTGTCTTTTTCTCCAATCGCACTTCGCAGCTCGAAATTATTAAAGTCTTTACTAATCCCTATATTTTCTTCTATGATCTCAGGGCTAATCGTAATCCCTTCCGGACAGATAAGCTGCAACTTCTGCAGTTCATTATCGATCTTTCCCAGATCTGTACCCAGAAATTCTACCAGCATTTGCGCTGCCTTTGGGGAAATACCAAACCCTCTTCCTTTTAATGTCTTTATGATCCAGTCACCTACCTGATTTTCATACAAACGTTTACCTTCAAAGATAACCCCAGATTTGGAAATCGTTTTATGCAGTTTTTTACGCTTGTCTATCTTTTTATATTTATAGCACACAACCAGGACGGTAGTAGGTTGAGGATTTTCGGCATATTCTACCAGCTTTTCGATGGTTCTGGAAAGATCCTGTGCTTCCTTAACGATCACCACCTGTCTCTCAGCCATCATGGGATAGCGCTTGGCGTTACTCACAATATCTTCAACCGTAGAATCTCGTCCATAGATCACCATTTGATTAAACCCGCGCTCTTCTTCAGTAAGAATATTATCTGCAATAAAATCTGAGATCTTATCTATATAATACGGCTCCTCCCCCATCAGAAAATAAATAGGCTTAATATCTCCTTTCTGAATATCGGTTACGATTTGTCTTGCTTCGTCCATTTAGATTATGATGCAGATTTAGGTAAGAAGAATTCAAAAAAAGTAAATTGCAGGGCTGTAATAATCTTTATTACTTTTGAAACATGCAAAAACTGAATTTTCCTTCTTATTCGTTTCGCTTCAAAAATAATCAAAATAAAATAGCTGTTTTTGACGATCTAAGGAAAAAATTTGTAATTCTTACTCCGGAAGAATGGGTACGCCAGCATTGCGTGAAATTCCTCCAGGAGGAAAAAAAATATCCGCTGAGCCATATCAATGTCGAAAAGCAATTAAAGATTGCTGGTCTAACCAAGAGATATGACATTGTAATATTTGAACCTGAAGGAGGTATACAGATCATTGTAGAATGTAAAGCGCCATCAGTTAAGATCACCCAGGATACTTTTGACCAGATTGCTCGTTATAATTTAAGCTTAAATGCAAATTATTTAATGGTGACCAATGGCCTGCAACATTTTTTTTGCCGGCTGGATTATGACAACGAGAACTATATATTTTTAAAAGAACTTCCAGAATATACCCGATAATGAACGTAGCTGTAGTGATCTTAAACTGGAATGGAAGACATTTGTTAGAACAGTTCTTACCATCGGTAATTCAATTTTCTGGCGATGCAGGAATCTATGTTGCCGACAATGCCTCTACCGATGGTTCATTAACATTTTTAGAAAAGAATTATCCACAAGTAGGAATAATTAGAAATAGTCAGAACTTGGGATATGCCGGAGGCTACAATCTTGCCTTAAAATCTGTTCCCGAAGACATTCACGTATTACTGAACAGTGATGTGGAAGTGACCGAGGACTGGCTGAACTCTATTATGGAGGTATTTGCGAATGAACCTGACACCGCGGCGGTTCAACCAAAGATCTTAGACCACAAGATGCAGCATCATTTTGAATATGCCGGTGGTGCAGGCGGATACCTCGATAAATTTGGCTACCCGTTTTGCCGCGGAAGAATCTTTCAACATATGGAAGAGGATCACGGGCAATATAATGACGACCAGTATATTTTTTGGGCCAGCGGAGCCTGCCTGGCGATTAGGAAAGATGCTTATGAAGAGGTAGGGGGACTGGACGAAGATTTTTTCGCTCATCAGGAAGAGATCGACCTTTGCTGGAGATTACAGAATGCCGGTTATAGGATCAAATATGTTAGTGCTTCACGCATCTTTCATGTGGGCGGGGCGACCCTGCAGGATATGAATCCTAAAAAAACTTTTTTCAATTTTAGAAACAGCCTTTTCCTTCTACTCAAGAATGTGGAATCGCCTCAGGTTTTTTACATTATATTTTTTAGAATGATCCTGGATGGAGTAGCGGCATTCAAATTTCTTTTCGAAGGAAAATTCAATCATTTTATGGCAATATTACGGGCTCACGCCAGCTTCTATGGCCAGTATAAAAAAATCAGATCAAAGAGACCTAAAATATTCAAAATCAATAAATATCACAGGACAACATCTATTGTATTTGCCCATTATATACTGGGTAAAAACAAATTCAGTGAGCTTGAAGAATAATTAAAAAAAGGAAATGTTAAAATACCCTTCCGTCTTATAAATTTTTTGATATTTTTGGGCATTCTAACAATTTAAAATTATAAGAAACCTATTATGAAAAAAATCATGCTTTTGTCGGCAACTGCTGCCATTTTGCTCTCTTCATGTGTTTCACAGAAAAAATACAATGAGCTGGAAACCAAGCAAAGAGAAACTCAGGATCAGTTGAATACGGCTACCGTAAAGCTGAACTCGTGTCTTGATGAAAAAGAAAGAATGGGCGAGCAGATTACTCGTTTAAATAATACAAACGCTGCCCTTTTAAATAACGTTGGGGACCTGGCTACACTTTCTAAGAAAGAAGCTGAAAACCTTGAACGTTCTCTAGAGAGTATCAAAGAGAAAGATCTTGCTATTCGTTCTATGCAACAAGCGATAAACAAAAAAGATTCTGTTACTCTGGCCTTAGTTACAAGTCTTAAAGGTGCCCTAGGTAACATGAACGATGAGGATATCGAAATAAATGTTGAGAAAGGTGTTGTATATGTTTCTATTTCAGATAAATTATTATTTGATAGTGGTCGTTACAACATTACTCCTCGTGCGAAAGAAGTTCTTGGAAAAGTTGCTACTGTTGTGAAAAACAAGCCGAATATCGAGTTTATGGTAGAAGGTCACACAGACAACAAACCAATTAGCACTTCAATGTTCGAAGATAACTGGGACCTAAGTGTAAAGCGTGCGACTTCTGTAGTGAGAGTACTTCAGGACGATTTCGGTGTTGAACCAGCTCGTATGACCGCCGCTGGTAGATCATATTACATCCCGGTTGCATCTAACGAAACTGCTGAAGGTCGTGCCAAGAACAGAAGAACCAGAATCGTAGTTCTTCCTAAGCTAGACCAGTTCTACAGTATGATCGAAGAAGGAATGGAAAAAGCTACTTCTAACCAGGAGTAATCTTTTTCAAAAGAATAATGAAGGAAAGCCCTGCAAATGCAGGGCTTTTTTATTTTTTGAAATTTATGGTATTGTAAATCAGGTTTTTATGCTATTTTAGAGAATACCAACCACACCTAATTTTGATGCTATGAAGAAGACAGATGCTATGGTCTGGTGTCTTGGTGTGCTACTGTGCGCTATCACCTTTAACTCTTGTACCCCTGTAGAAATTAATTCTCAGGAAGTTTCTAAGCCCGAAACCACCCCAGCTTTAAATAATACCAGAAAGAAACCATCCATAACCAATAAGTTAGGGCCACTTGTGGATTTGCACCATGAACTCAATCTACAACCCGATATGATGAGTGCCCCTTGCGACATTACAGACTTTGGCAAAGTACTCTCAGGTTATTTTGAAGTCTTAGTGAAGGACCCTCTTTTTGACCTCGAATTGATAGCTTATTATGCTGAATTACATCAGAAATATGTTACCCATTATGTTGGGGATAATTTTTACGGTGCCGGTGGAGAATACAATATGCTGGCTAAAAAGAGGATGAGAGAACTTACCCGATTCTGGGGTCTCAACCGGGAGATAAGGTTAAATGGACAGCATACTGCCAGCCTTGATGACCGCGAAATTCTTACAGATATGATCGAAAGCTTTGACAGAACGGTACGCAATCGCGACGAAGCTTATGCCAAAACAGATCTGCTCCTTGATATTAATTCCAGATCTCCTAATATTCCAGAAAATCCATATTTTGCACTTGATGCATTCACCCGCCCTAATGGTTTGCTGGTAATAGGCGATGGCCTTTTGCAAAGCCTGACCGATGTTGGCATTGAAGGAGATATCGCATTTAGTTCCATCCTCGCTCATGAATGGTGGCATCAGGCTCAATATGAAAACGGAATTGACTGGAAACTAATGGATCAATTTCCAGACCCGGCTCTTCGGAACAGATTTTCTGAGCTGGAAGCAGATTTTGCAGCGGCCTATTTTTTAAGTCACAAACGAGGCGCCACCTATAACTGGAAACGAATCGAACGATATTTTTTACTTTCTTTTAATGTTGGAGACTGTTTACCTGATAGCAGCCAGCACCACGGAACTCCGGCAGAAAGAATGAGCGCTGCCAGATCTGGTTTTGAGCTGGCAGATGCAGCCAGGAAAAGAGGGTTTATCCTGACCCCTGAACAAATACACGAAAAATTCCAGGAGGTTTATGAGGCTTTCATTCTATAAAGGATATTGTCTAAACTACATGATCTCGATACTACCTTTTCCTTCTCTAATTACTTCAGGCTCCTCGGTGGTAAGATCTATCACGTTAGACGGAATATTATCACCATATCCACCGTCGATAACGATGTCTACCAGGTGATCCCATTTCTCTCTGATCAATTCAGGATCTGTACTATATTCCAGCACCTCATCTTCATCCCTGATAGAAGTGGACACAATAGGATTACCAAGGCCATTAACTATAGCTCTGCATATATTATTATCTGGAACCCTGATACCTACGGTTTTTTTCTTTTTAAAAACATTAGGTAAACTATTGCCGCCGGGAAGTATAAAGGTATATGGACCAGGCAGGCATCTTTTTAATATTTTAAAGGTCGCAGAATCTATCTGCTTTACATAATCTGAAAGGTTACTTAGATCTTCACATACGAAGGAGAAATTGGCTTTTTCCAGTTTCACCCCTTTTATCTGGGCGATCTTTTCCAGGGCCGAAACATTTGTGATATCACAACCCAAACCATAAATAGTATCTGTAGGATAAATTATTAAACCACCCTTTCTGAGAGTTTCAACTACCTTATTAATATGTTTGGGTGCCGGGTTTTCATCATAAATTCGTAATAATTCAGCCATAATAAAAAATTTAAGATTTATTATTTTATGTAATATAAATTGATTTTTCAGCCAGGGAAGTTAATCTGCCTTGTCTACTTCACTTTCTAATTTTAATACTTTGCTACCATCCTCCTGCTCGATATACAAAGCCTTATTGCCTTCCTCTCCTTTTCGGGTAACTTCGCTGCCGTCGATTTGCTTGCTGATTTCTTTGGTATAGGTAGAAATCACTTTACCCTGAGCCGTTCCATTACCCCATTCCCATTTCACTTTACTTCCTTCTCGAATCATGATTTTTTATTTCAAGTTAAAGAATAATCACAAATCAAATGGAGAATAGGTAATTCCCGGGAGCATTTTTACATGATTTTTAACATTATGAACATTTATAACCATAAAAAATTTGCGCCCTTACTACCTTCAACAGGTTAATTGTAGAGAAAGCATAAAAAAAGAGACCTTAAAAAAGGTCTCTCAAAAATTATTTTTTGTTTGGTTTTTGA
>JBFGDP010000142.1:0-6380 GCA_041580575.1 Christiangramia sp. | reverse complement strand
GCTCCAGCGCAAGGTGCCATGCTTATCGTAGCCATGGAAAATGATTCTTATTGCCGTGAAGCACTGGCACTGCTTAACCATAAGGAATCTGAAATCTGTGTACATATAGAACGTGAATTCCTGAAAGTACTGGAAGGTGGCTGTACCGCTCCAATTGGCGCTCTGGCAAAAGTAGAAAACGGGATGATAAATTTTCACGGAGCCCTGTTTAGTCTTGATGGAAAACAGAAAATAGAGGTAAAAAGAAATATTCCGATCGCTGATTCTGAAAACTCAGGAAAGGAAGCCGCTCTAGAAATTCTGGAAAATGGCGGTAGAGAATTAATGGCCAGGATAAAATCTGTTTTAAATTAACTGGTCTATGCCCACCGTCCTCTCTACCAAAAAACTGGCGCCGAATCAGAAAGAATTATTGCTGAATAGCGGGATAGGACTGGTTGAATATGATGCTATAAGCATTAATTTTCCAGATTTTGATCTAAGCGACCTGAAGATAGATAACGCTATTTTCAGTAGTCAGAATGCGGTCCGGGCCATCCTAAGCAAGAATTTAGAGATCGAGAATTGCTTTTGCGTAGGAGATAAAACCTCAGCATATGCTGAGAAAAACAATATTAGTATCGCGGAAAAAGCGAATTATGCCGCAGAGCTTGCCCAACTAATCGTGGATGAGCATTCTCATAAAGAATTTCATTTCTTTTCGGGAAACAGACGAAGGGATGAACTGCCGCAGAAACTAAGCGAACAAAATATAAAATATACGGAGACTCAGGTTTACCAAACGAATTTAAATGCGAAGGTATTTGAATCTCACTTTGACGGAATCCTGTTTTTTAGCCCTAGCGCAGTACAAAGTTTTACCGGTAGCAACAGGCTTACGGGAATCGCTTTTTGTATTGGAGAAACCACGGCTGCAGAGGCTAAAAAATATACAGATAATATCATCGTTGCAACCAGGCCTACCATTGAGAATGTGATCACCAGGGTTGTCACGAATTTTAAGAAACAATAAAACACATCAGGAAATGATAAAGAACGACCTGTTTTTAAAGGCATTAAAAGGAGAAACAGTTGAGCGGCCACCCGTGTGGATGATGAGGCAGGCTGGCAGATACTTACCGGATTTTATGAAATTAAAGGAGAAGTATGATTTCTTCACCCGTTGCCAAACTCCAGAACTCGCAACAGAGATCACCGTGATGCCTATAAGGCAGGTAGGCCCTGATGCAGCCATTCTATTTAGTGATATTCTCGTTGTGCCCCAGGCCATGAATATCGAGGTAGAAATGAAACCTGGTGTTGGCCCATGGTTGCCAAATCCTGTGAATACAGCTAAAAAAGTGGACCAGGTTATTGTCCCAGATGTAAACGAAGAACTGGGGTATGTTTTTGATGCGATCAAAATGACCAAACAGGAACTTAATAATGAAGTTCCACTTATAGGATTTGCCGGTTCACCATGGACAATCCTTTGCTATTGTGTGCAGGGCCAGGGGTCAAAAACATTTGATAAGGCAAAAAGATTCTGCTTTATGGAGCCCATTGCCGCGCATACCCTACTCCAAAAGATCACAGATACCACCATCGCCTACCTTAAGGAAAAAGTAAAGGCCGGCGTAGATGCCATTCAGCTTTTTGATTCCTGGGGAGGTTTACTTGAACCAAAAGATTACCAGGAATTTTCCTGGAAGTACATGCAACAGATCATAGACGCACTCAAAGATGAGGTGCCCGTGATCGCCTACGGAAAAGGCTGCTGGTTCGCCCTGAAAGAAATGTCTCAATCTGGAGCATCTGCCCTGGGTGTGGACTGGACTTGTGAGGCAAGAAATGCCCGGTATTTAAGTGGCGGAAAGATCACCCTGCAGGGGAATTTTGACCCTGCCAGGTTATATTCAAAACCTGTGGAAATTAAGTATATGGTACACGACATGATCAAAGCTTTTGGAAAAGACCGATATATCGCGAATCTAGGTCATGGAATTCTGCCTGATATTCCGGTTGAGAATGCCCGTGCGTTTGTAGATGCTGTGAAAGACTACAGGGAATAAGTGTTTATCTGGAAAAGACTTAAGAATTCAGGAATACGGCAACTAATGTCGCTAGCGGGATTTTTTATTAAATGTCCCCAATTTATCTTCCCGACTTTTAAAGCTACAGAAACAACACTTAGACTAAGTAATGAGTATTTTGGTGAGGAACATCACCATGATAATAAGGCCAACGCCTTTAGACATGCTCTCTGGAATTTTATGCTCTGCCAGCACTATTTTAACATAGCCGGTACTGTGGAAAAGGCTGTTTACAGATGTAAGAAGGTAACTGACCTGCATGAGGAATTATTTCCAAATAAAAAGTTGGCCAGGATTATGGACCTGCATAATAATAAAATTGGCAGAGATCTGTTTTGTACAAACCGGCACGCCGATATAGTTACCTTATTAAGAAAGTTGCTTGCAGAAGCCAGTAAAATAAATTCGGGAACAGATCTAAGCCTTTGCAAAAATAAGCTGGTGTATCTCGAAGATTGAAATTATAAAAAATGAAAAATCGTTTTTACACATATATACAGGAACTTCAGGACAGAATAACTTCCAGGCTGGAAGAGGTTGATGGCAAAGCCAGCTTCAAAGAAGATATCTGGAAGCGAGACGAAGGTGGTGGCGGAAGAACCAGAGTGATCGAGAATGGAGATGTATTTGAAAAAGGCGGTGTAAATATCTCTGCGGTTCATGGGCCCCTGGCACCTGCGATGCAGCAGTATTTTAAGGTTGGAGATGTAGATTTTTTTGCCTGTGGATTGAGCCTGGTGCTGCACCCTAAGAATCCAATGGTACCAACGGTGCATGCTAACTGGAGGTATTTTGAAATGTACGATAAAGACGGCACCGTAATTGACCAGTGGTTTGGTGGGGGGCAGGATCTTACACCATATTACCTTTTTGAAGAGGATGCAAAGCATTTTCACAGAATATCTAAAAAAGCCTGTGATCCACATGGATTCTCTTTGTATTCAGATTATAAACAAAAATGCGACGAATATTTCTGGAATTCCCATAGAGACGAAGCTCGTGGAATAGGCGGCTTATTCTTTGACTACCTCAAAGGCGACAGCCACATGAAGATCGAAGATTGGTTTGAATTTGTGACAGATGTGGGTAATTCATTTCTTGATGCCTATGTGCCTATCGTTGAGAAGCGGAAAGATCTGCCTTTTACAAAAGAGCACAGAAACTGGCAGGAAATTAGACGAGGCAGGTATGTAGAATTCAACCTGGTTCACGATAAAGGAACCCTCTTTGGATTAAAGACTAACGGCAGGATAGAAAGTATTCTAATGAGCCTGCCTCCCCATGTGCAATGGGTATACGATCATCATCCCGCACCCGGAAGTGAAGAGGAAAAACTACTTAAAGTTCTTGCAAACCCAGTGAGCTGGATTTAAAAATATTCAAAATTAATAATTGTTAGTACTATGTATCCACTAAGACGAAACCGCAGGTTAAGAAGCAACGAGTCAATAAGATCTCTGGTAAGAGAGACCATTATTTCTCCAAATGATTTTATCGTTCCACTTTTTATTGTTGAAGGAAAGAACGTGAAAGAGGAAATTGCCTCAATGCCCGGTTACTTTCGTTTTAGTCTGGATCTTATTGAAAAAGAGGTTAAAGAATTATGGAATTTAGGCCTTAAGTCTGTTCTTCTTTTCGTGAAAGTCCCTGAAAACCTAAAGGATAATACCGGGAAAGAAGCATTAAATCCGGAGGGATTGATGCAGCGTGCTATTAAAACCGTGAAAAATGCGGTTCCGGAGATGCTGGTAATGACCGATGTTGCTTTAGATCCGTACTCGGCTTACGGCCATGATGGTATTATTGCCGATGGAAAAATCCTTAATGATGATACCACAGCCGTACTGGCCGAAATGTCTCTCTCCCATGCCAAAGCCGGCGCCGATTTCGTTGCGCCCAGCGATATGATGGACGGTCGTATTTTTGAAATAAGGAGCCTGCTGGAAGATGAAGGCTTTTATGATACCGGGATCATGAGCTATTCGGCAAAATATGCTTCTGCATTTTATGGCCCCTTTAGGGATGCGTTAGACTCTGCTCCGGTAGATATACAAAATATCCCGAAAGACAAAAAGACCTACCAGATGGATCCCTCAAATCGTGATGAAGCCATAAGAGAGACACTCATGGATATCGATGAAGGTGCCGATATAGTTATGGTAAAACCCGGCTTATGCTACCTGGATATCGTTAGAGATATTAAAAACACCGTTAATGTTCCTGTAGCCGTTTATCAGGTTAGTGGAGAATACGCCATGATCAAGGCAGCTGCAGAGAAAGGATGGCTGAATGAGGATGCAGTGATCCTGGAACAAATTACTGCTATTAAACGCGCCGGAGCAGACATTATAGCTTCATATTTTGCAAAAGAAGCGGTGAAATTAATTTCATGATTTTCAGAAAAATATAACTAAAATTTTAAGTTGCGAATTCTTTTTCATGCTAGGTTTATAGTGTGAAATTACATAAGTCTTTAATTAGAGATCTTATCTTGCTGCAGGTTGTTTTACTATCCTCAGTTAGCAGTATTTTTGCCCATCCTAAGCCTGTTCCAGATATAAACTCCCGTCCCGGAGAATTTATTAAGTTAGACCAAAACGCGCAGGCAGTATTTCTTAAAGGATTCACTTTAGAGCTTTTCATCGACCATGAAAAACAGAAGGACACCAATAATAATTCCGCAGCTTTCTTTAATGAGTTACGCAATAATTTTACTCAGAATTATTCAGTAAAACTCTCTTACTCAAATTTTAATTTCGACCATCGAAATTTCCTAAAATTCAGGATATTCCCCTACCATTTTTTCTGGTGAAAGACTTCCCGATATTACTTTTTTAAACAACCATTTCCTCAATATAAGATCAGGGAAGGTCATCAAATATCTTTTACTTAAATAACAAAAAATGGATAAATCATCGATTTTGATAGGGACCGTGCTATTCGCATTATTTATGCTGCCTATCATTTATATAATAATTGCACAAAAAGCCAAAGAAGGCAACATCAGAAAAAAACTGAACAGGATCGCAACAGACAATAATTTATTATTAGACAAATTCGAAACCTATAGTCATCTGAGCCTGGGATTAGATAGTAAGGCTAAGATCCTACTTGTTTACGATTCGAACCAATCTGCCGAACCCCGCCTAATAGACCTTAAAAAAGTGAGCAATATCACGCTTTCCAAGACACTGCATCCGGGGAAGTCTAGAAAGGAGCGAATAATTCATCTGGGATTACTCATTGAAGATGTTGAAAAATCAGGCATCACTGAGATCACTTTTTACGATGAGGATGATTATGAAAGTACCGATGCCGACATTAGATTGAATGATGCACGCAAATGGGATGAATTATTAAAAAAGAATCTGGCATTTTAAACTATGATATTATAGATTATGACAGCCTTCTCCTTATCGGGAAGGCTTTTTAATTCCCTTTTATCATTTCTTTTTAAAAATTTGCTTTCAGAATATATAAATTAGCCAGTCTAACAGTCATTATATGGGCTTACTAATAACATTTGCAGTAGTATCGATATTTTTTTCATTTCTATGCTCTATTCTGGAAGCGGCATTGTTAAGCATCACTCCTTCCTATATCAAGATCAAGAAAAAGGAAGGTAAACAATATGCCAATATCCTCGCACGATTAAAACAGGATATAGACAAACCTTTGATCGCTATACTTACCATTAATACGATTGCTCATACTGTAGGTGCGATCCTGGTAGGTGTTCAGGCAGAAAAAACCTTTGGTGATGGCGGGAACGCTGTTGGGATTGTTTCGGGAATTATGACTCTTGCAATCCTGGTCCTTTCTGAGATCATTCCAAAAACCATTGGTGCTACTTACTGGCAATCACTGGGAAACTTTACCGCCAAAACTCTTAATATCATGATCTTCCCGCTAAAATACACCGGGATTTTATGGTTGATGATGCTAACTACCAAACTTATTGGTAAATCGGCACATGTGAGCTCTATGAGCAGGGAAGAATTTGCTGCGATCACCGATGCAGCCGAAGAGGAAGGGGTTTTTGAAGAAAGTGAAACCACCGTAATCAAGAACTTGCTGGTCTTTAAATCTGTGGAAGCCAAAGATGTAATGACGCCATTTTCTGTAGCAATTACTGCCGATGAAAGCATGTCCCTCAAGGAATTCTATGAAAACCACAGGAATTTGAAATTCTCACGTATTCCAGTCTTCAAAGGTAAATCGACGAATATATCAGGATTCATTCTAAAGGATGATGTCCTGGAAGAGGTTATAGACGAAAAAGGTCATCAATCCCTGAGTGATATTAAG
>JBFGDP010000141.1:0-6401 GCA_041580575.1 Christiangramia sp. | reverse complement strand
TCGGCAAAAAGTTCAGCACAGCTTACCACTTTGATCTTTTTACTTTCCTGTCTTAATGGAATAGAATCTGTAACGATCAATTCCTGGAGTTTAGACCTCTCGATTCGATCATACGCCTCACCAGAAAGTACCGGGTGGGTACAGATCGCTCTTACGCTTATTGCGCCGCGCTCCATCATCACATCAGCGGCCTTGGTAAGAGTTCCTGCCGTATCTACCATATCATCTACCAATACTACGTTCTTCCCGGTCACATCACCGATCAATTCCATATGCGAGATCACATTGGCTTTAGCTCTTTGCTTATAGCAGATTACCACATCGCTTTCCAGCGCCTTGGAATATGCATAGGCTCGTTTGGAACCACCCATATCTGGCGAAGCCACGGTTAAATTATCCAGGTTCAGAGATCTCAGGTACGGCAAAAATACCGTACTGGCATATAGATGATCTACAGGTCTTTCAAAAAATCCCTGGATCTGGTCTGCATGCAAATCCATGGTAATAATTCTTGTAGCCCCGGCCGTTTCCAGGATACTCGCGATCATCTTAGCCGCGATTGGCACCCTTGGCTTGTCTTTACGATCCTGCCTGGCCCATCCAAAATAAGGCATCACCGCGGTAATATGCCTGGCCGACGCTCTCTTGGCAGCATCCAGCATTAATAACATTTCCATAAGGTGATCTGCACCGGGATGGGTGGAACCAATGATAAAAACACGGGACCCACGAACCGACTCCTCAAACGAAGGCTGAAATTCGCCATCGCTATAAGTGGAGGTGATCACATTCCCGAGTTTGGTGCCATAGCGCTCGGCTATTTTCTCGGCTAGTTCGCGACTTTGAGTACAATTAAAGATCTTGGCTTCTGTTGCAGACATGTTGTGTGTTGTTTGTGTTGTGTTGAGTTGTGTTAATCTAGTTGCATGCAAATTTATAAATTAATTCGGGGCTGCATCGAATAAAAAGGGCCTTGTGAAAAGAAAGATCAAATTGAAGCAAAATCAGGTTTTAAAATGCTCCTCTTTATTCCTGAAATTAATATTTAAAGAAATTATTAGATTTACAGAACCAGCCGGGTACAGCCATTTAGATCGAATGCAGTTAGATATACCTGAAGTAAAGTGTATGGAATTGACCGGGAATAAATATTGAATTGCTACTGCTAAGATCTTACATATGCACCATGAACATAATACGTCAGAACCACCAGGCAAGCAACTTTCCGGTCGCATCGACAGAAATTATATACTGCAGGAAATAAAAGCCCTGTTGAACCTGGAAAAAGGATATTTATATACCGTAAAATGTCTGGCCATAAGTCCCGGGGAGCACTTGCGTGCGTACCTGGCTGGCGACCGCAGCCAGCTTACCAAACCGCTCATTTTCCTATTCTTCAATTCCTTCCTGGCCGTGTTCCTGTCCGGGTACCTCAACCTGCCGGCAGCTAATCATGACGCCATAGAATATACCTACTACCTGGATCCTTCACTGGACCTGCAGGAGATCATTCGCTGGAAAAAAAACAATATGGGTTATGTTTACTTGATATTTGGAATATTCATGGCCTTTTGGATTCAACTTTTCTACCGGAATTATAAGTATAACATTTATGAGATATTTGTGGTCCTGGCCTATATCCTGGGACAGGGTATGCTCATTTATATCTTAAACCTGCAGGGAAATCATTTTCTGCCTGCCGGTATTTTTAAGAATATAGTTCTGGGCAGCCTGGGCCTTGGTTATTATTTTTATATAATTTTTGTGCTACTACAACTCTTCAACCATAAGAAAATTCAAAACTTCTTTAAGCTTGTGCTTATATTTTTACTTTCAGGCATTTCCTTCTTATCTGTACAGATCCTGGCCGTACTCTGTTTTAACGAATTGGGCTGGTTATAAATTATCCTACATCAAAAACAACTGGAATTAATCTATTTATTATTGTAAATTTAATGCAACTAACTGATTTTCAATGTTTAGATTCTTTCGGTTCATTCGTCAGAAATTGCTTTTTGAAGGCAAGATCCCGCGATACCTTACTTATGCCGTCGGGGAGATAATTCTGGTGGTCATAGGTATACTTATTGCGTTGCAGATCAACAATGCCAACCAGCAGAGGATAGAAAATGAAGCGCTATGGGGTTACATGAGCAATATTAGATCCAATATCAGGAATGACCTTAAACAAACCACCGCTATTAATTTTGTAAAAGACCAGCTGGCTGCCAATACCCCAAGATTCTGGGAGATCAGGGCTAAAGAGGATTTTAGTTACAAAGATTACCAGGACGCCTCAGATCACATGAACACTATAGACGACCAGGAGGCTTTTGTACCTAGTTCTTTTGGTTTCGAGACCTTAAAATCCACAGGTTATATTGGCAAACTACAGGGTAGCGACATGGAGATCCTGCTCTTTAAATACTATGATCTCACGGAAAAAATAAAAAGCCTGATGGACCGGGAAAGGGCCTTTCTGGATAACCTGGTAATGGAAACCCAGCTTACCGACTCGGGAATTACAGGCGAAACTGAATATGCAATGAGGCAGGACAGCCTTGTATTCTACCAGGTAAAAGACCAATATGTAAAAACCCTGAATTCTCCCGTCTATGATGCGGCCGTATCTATGTTCAGGTTTAATAGTTTCTTTGGCTACCGTTATTATCTTGATTTTCTTGGAAAGAACATTATTTCCCTTATCGATGCCAAAAAGCTGAAAGCCTCCCCGGAGATCATGCGATCTGTGGAATTATATGATGCAGATTTTTCCGGGATCGGGCAGGAAGAAGTATTGATAAATGGCCTTATTCCGAGGTCCATTAGTGTATATACCGATTCGAACCTAGGTTTTGACCAGCTGATTGTAAATGTAGAAGATGACCATCTGAAATTTGATGTTTCCCCAGGCCTGGAATGGGCCGCCGCAATGTTCGTAGTAGACTCCCTGGGATGGAATGTAAGGCCAAGCAAGGATTTCAGTGAATTTAAGAGTATAGAACTGGAAGCAAAAGGAGCGCTGGGAAACGAGAAATTATGGTTTACGGTGAAGGATAGGGATGATCCCGACGATGGAACAGAAGCAAGGGCTGCACTGGAATTAACCAAAAACTGGAAGCAATACAAATTTGACCTGCGCAGGGATTTCCCCACCGGCGACCTGGAAAAACTGAACGTACTGGCCGGTTTCGTATTACTGGATACTGAAGGCAGCATATTCTATATAAAAAACATCAGATATCTTAAAGAATGATATAAACCAAAAACCATGAAAAATCTAATTTTTGTACTCGCAGTGATCTTAGGTATAAGCATGCACGCACAAACCAGTTTTGAAAAACCCAGGGATTTTATACGAGTCTATGATCTGCTGGGAAACAAGATAGGTAAGGGAAAAATATCTGCGATATCTGGAACATCGCTTGAGCTTTCCCGGCAGAATAAAGCGACGCTATACCCGCTGAGTAATATTGGGCAGATCAGGACCAAGCGTTCTATTGGGAACAATTTTGCCACCGGGGCCATGATCGGGGCGGTGGCGGTTGGGATTCTGGGAGCAATTTCTGCCGAACCGGATTCCGGCTGGTTTAGCTATACCGCCGGGGAAGGAGCTGCCGCAGGAGGTATCACGGGTGGTATCCTTGGCGCCGGGATTGGCGGCCTTAGCATCGTATTTAAAAATGCAAAATCGTACCGCATTAATGCCGATCCTGAAAAATGGAAGATATTTATGGACGCTATCCTAAAATGATGAATTTTCATCACTGAATAGAAACTGCAGCTTTAAACGTACTGAAATACTCAAGCTGGGGTGCATAAGATTTTTTAGCCGCAACAGTGATTATCGATGAAATTTTCTATTTTAGCCGGGAGTCGTTAAGCCGGAGGAGATACTGGAGAAAACAGGAATTCCGATTCAGTAACCGTTCATACAAACTAAGATTATTATAACCCAAATACCTACGATGAAAAAATCACTTATCCTTTTATTATTAATTACAAATATAAATGCTTTATCCCAGAACAAACCCAAGGAACAAGTAGCAAAGTTCTTCACCGATTACCAGCAAGAAAATGCCACCGTGGCCATTGATAATCTTTACAAGACAAATGACTGGATGAATAGAGCAGCTGATGCCATCACAGATCTCAAAAATAAAATGGAAGGTCTTAATAATGATTTTGTAGGTGAATTTTATGGTTATGAATTGATCCTGGAAAAAAAACTTGGAGATAGCTTTGTATTATTAAGTTATTTAGGAAAATATGATAGGCAGCCTATTAGATTTACTTTTGAATTTTATAAACCACATGAAACCTGGAAAGTTTTTGCTTTTAAATTTGATGGTAATCTTGATGATGAAATAGAAGAGGCTGCAAAACTATATTACCATAGTCTGGATAACTAACTAGTATCAACAGCTTCCATAAACAGCGGTATTCTTTTATTGATTTATTGATATAAATCCAAAAAAGCAGAAACAATCTAATTATAGTAAAGGACATTGCTCCTTCAATTATAAAATACAGGGACCCCGGTGACAACATGAAAATTTTCCGGAAATTAAAAATGCGTTTATATTTATGTTCTACTTTAAAAGATCTTAAATGAAATCCATAAAAAATTTGATCAGGCTTTCTCTATTAATAACTTTAGTAAGCCTGAATAGTTGTAAAATAAACACGGAAAGTAAATCAGAAACTACCGAGGAAATAGCCCAGGTCAAAGTTTATGATTTTAACAATAAGCAGGAATTAGCCGAATATGAGGCGCTGAACCTGGACAAATCTCATCCTAATCTCCTCAATCCTCAAATTTCAAAAGCTGATTACGATACTGTTATTGCATCCTGGACCAATCTGCATCAGGAGATTGGTACATATTTATCAGAAAACGATTTTAGCTGGGAGGTGGAAGACAGCACGATTAGTATAGTTCAAAAGATATATTTTAAGCCCAACGGACATATAAAACACTACTTTTTTAGAGTACTAAATGAAAATGTACCAGGTGAAAAAAAGGAACGATACGCAGATTTAATTAAGGAATTTGCCAAAACTCATCGAATAGACTACCAGTTAGATCAAAGCTTCGCTCAATGCGGAAAAACTAAATACATGAATTAGTAAAAACACTTACACGCAAGCTGTTTAACTAATTGCCCCTGAGACATTCATCAGCGGTTAACAGATCAATAGACAAGTCCCGAGAAAAACCTGACTACCAGATTCAGAAACAATTATGCTCCAAAAATTAAAAAAATTCCACCCGGTGATATTATATTTCTCATCGGCTTTACTTACCGTCATAGCCCGCGAGCTAAAAGTATATGGAGACGTATATTTCTATATTCTGATATTTTCCGCCCTGCTACTATTCATCCTGGCTATCGTCAAATTATTGCGATAAAAGCTGTGGCCTTAAATTGTCACAGCCTGATAGCGTGATGGATATTTTAAATTAGTGTAACTTAGAAGGAAGTACGCAGTAACTTAAAAGGTTATGGGCAAATTAAATAAGATAAAGATCCTCCCCTTCGCAATTTTCCAGGCATTTCTATTGGCCTTGATCGGTTTGTTAGCCGGCATTATTTATTCTTTCGGGGGATTGTTGATCGACCTGCTGGTTAGCATGGATTGGATCACTTCTTCAGAAACCCCTGGATTGAGTGTGGGCACGATGCTGGCCTTTGGTGCGCTGCTGGGCATGCCACTTATATTTGGGGTCGCCGGTTTCATAACCGGGATCCTGGAAGCTATTTGCTATAATTTGTTTACCGGTTTCTTTGGCGGACTCAATATAGACTTCGCCGCTAATAAATAGCAGTCAATAAGCGCTAGAAATACTGGTATATTACTTAGAAATACTTGCTTAATAGCCTCAACTCCTTTTACAGCCTCGTAAAAACAGTTGTAAAATTATCAGAATCGGTAATGCTAAGACTGTTTCCGGAAATAGAGTAGGTCACCACCTCGGGAGCTTCCCCACTACTTTCAATAGTAAGCTTATTACCACTGGTACTCCAGGTGAAATTCTCCGTTTCTGTTTCGGTCTCTCCTTCAAAAGTGGTTTCAATAATAAGTCTTCCGGTTTGATTGGAATTAAAAGTTACTGTTACTTTCAGTACCATGTCCTCATCAGATTCTGTAGCTCCCCAGGAACCTACTAAAGCAGTATCATTAATATCACTGCCAGCATCGTCGTCGCTATTACACGAAACAGCGATGGAAGTGGCAGTGAACAGAACAAAGAGGTAAATGAATTTTTTCATGATATGAAAAATTTAAATGGAAAGTTCTTTACTCATATGGCTTTTCAAGCAACGCCTGTTTAAAAAATAGTTTCTACTCTATTAGTATAAATCCACTCTAAAATAAACTAAATTCCTAACATACAG
>JBFGDP010000140.1:0-6430 GCA_041580575.1 Christiangramia sp. | reverse complement strand
TCTGGATTCTGGCATGGCGAAAAAGGAGTTATTTTGATTTAAATACTGAGAACGCATAGGCACGTTCATAGTATTAAAAATATCGTCCACATTAACGGTAGCTATAAGCCTGGAATCAAAAAATGATTTTCTTAGTCCCAGGTTCAAACCGTATTGAGCTTCTTCAAAATTATAAGAACCGGCTACATAATCTGGTAAAAGCATGGCAGTCACTTCTCCTGTAAACGAGCCGTCCTTTGATAAAGTAAGGTAATTACCGGCAGAAAGGTATGCGCTATAAACATCTTTTGTTACTATTCTTCCATTACTTTCCAGGGCCGGGAAATCGTTCTGCATATAAAAAAAGGAAGTATATGCTGAAAGTACCCACCAGTCGGTTAGATAATCGTAATAGCTGATATCAAAACTATACTGCTGGGAAAAATCCATGTTCAAACTGGTGGAACGTAAATTATTATTAATATTATCCTGAAATGGTAATGTTGCTATAGCGTCATTGGCCTTATCCCAGTAAAGATCAAAAAACAACTTGTTCTTATAGGCATAGCTGAATTTAACCATATTATTAATCGCCGGGTTGAGATCTGGATTTCCATCCTGGAAATTATTCTCATTCAGGAAATACCTGTAGGTATTCAAGTTTTCAAATCTTGGCCTGCTAATTCTTCGGCTATATTCAAATCCAAATGAGTGATCGACTGAAGCATTGTAATTCAGGTAAAATGTGGGAAATAATTCAAAATATTCCTGTGAATTCACCAATCCCAGGCTACTGGAAATTCCCTGAACATCTGTATACTCTCCTCGAAGCCCAAGCTTCATCGCCCATTTTTCCCAGTCTCTAGAAAGACTTGCATAAACCGCATAGATATCCTCTTCGTAATTCAGCAGGTCCGATAATTCCGCAGAAAATTGCCTGTTTCCGGTATTGGTATCAAAGAAATCCTGACCGCTATCGGTTCTTAAGCCGGCATATTTTATCCCGGTTTCAAAATTTGAAGTACCCAGTGGGGTCGTAATATCGATTTGCCCGGTATATATATCGCTGTTTTGCTGAGCCAGCGTCTCAAATGAATTATCTCTTACAAAACTGGCATCTCCCTCGAAATATTCCGTCTTAAGATCCTGGGCCTGTCGGTTTTCATAATTGATATAATTCGCTACGGCGGATAAGGTTCCATTCTCACCCAGACTGGTATTGTAGGTTGCAGCCAGAAGAATATTATCTGTTTCGCTATTCAATCTGCTATCTGTTGTAAAGAAATAATCTAAAGAATTACCATTATCGAAGATATTGGTTAACCCGTCAATGTCATTATCGGTTTTTGGAGTGATCTGTACATTTGCACTCAAACTCAAGGTACTTGCCTCGCTCAGGGTAAAATCAAGGATAGAATTGATATTGTGTGAATAGGTTTCAGTATCTTTTTCAAAATCTGTGATCCACCTGGAGTCTGCGTTACCGTTAGGACTAAAAAATTCTATAAAACCTTCGTCTTTTTTATAAAGGTCCCGTTGAGAATAATTGTAGCTGGCATACAGATTCAACCAATCGGTTTTGTAATAATGGCTGGTACCTATGTTATATTTAGGAACAACCGCAATAGTATTAGAGGCATTCAGACTTCCTTTGTAACCAATCGATATATTTCTGGAAGTCTTAATATTCAGTATAGTACCACCTTCGGCATCATATCTCGCCGGCGGATTGGTGATCACTTCTACAGATTTAATATTTTCTGCCGAGAAACCTTCCAGGAGTTGCTGTAATTCCTGAGACGTGAGGTAAACTTTTCTGTCATTGATATATACCGTTGCCGCCCTGTTCTTTACCAGTAATTGTCCCTGGCTAACAATTACTCCCGGCGTCCTTTTAAGGATCTCGAAAGTATTACCGGTTGATAGAGTGGAATTTTCCACATCAAAGATCAAACGATCTACCTGCCGGCTTATTTTCGGCTTCCTGGCATTCACCACAACCTCGTCCAGAGCATCTGAACTTTCATCTAAAGTAATGGTCTTAAGCCGGGTATCCCCTTTAACTCTTATCTGCTGAAGATTATCTGCATAGCCCAGGAATGAAACCTTAAGTAGGTATGCACTATCTTCAATGTTCTCTATAATAAAACTTCCATCCTCTTCAGAAATGGTTCCTTTATACACACTAGTAGAGTCTTCCGCATTGAGTAAGATAACATTTGCGAAAGCCACGGGTTCCCTGTCCTGACTTTCAATTTTCCCTTTAAGATCACTTTGGGCATTCACCATAAAGGAAAATAACATCAAAATGTGGGGGGTGAACTTTGATACTTTCATTTTAAGATTTGGGTTGGTTTTGCAAAAGCGTAACAAATATAGAATATATAGGCTTTTCGACAAGTTTTTTACTTATATCATGCTGAAAATAACAATGTTAAAACCTGGTAAGATATTTTTTATTGAGAATGTTCAGTAAATTTAATACTACGCCGCCAAATTCATGAATAGTCTAAAATTTTGAATATGAACAGATTAAATTTTCTGGAAGAAACGAGATATGAAAAATTACAGGTAAAGGTTTTTGAAAGCGAACTCGAGGCCTGCCGGAAGGTTGCGAGGCAAATTTCGGATTTAATACAACGCAATAACAAAGATTCCAGACCAACTGTCCTGGGCCTGGCTACGGGATCTTCCCCTATTTTGCTTTATAAAGAGCTGGTGAGACTTCACAAAACAGAAAGTTTAAATTTTGAACATGTAATAAGTTTTAACCTCGACGAATATTATCCCATGCATCCCGAGGCAACCCAGAGTTATGTAAAGTATATGCATCAACACCTTTTTGATCATGTAAATATTTCCAAAGAAAATATCAATATACCAGACGGCACACTTTCAAAAGATCAAATCCATGATTATTGCATCGACTATGAACAAAGGATCAATGAACTGGGAGGCCTGGACCTACAGATACTGGGTATAGGAAGAACTGGACACATTGGTTTCAATGAACCAGGTTCTGCGCCTAATTCGGGTACCCGCCTGGTGACCCTGGACGATCTCACCAGGAGAGATGCTTCAAGAGAATTCGGCGGTAAAAAAAATGTTCCCACGAAGGCAATCACCATGGGAATTGGAACTATTTTTAAGGCACGAGAGATCATCTTACTGGCCTGGAGTAAAAAGAAAGCTCCTATAATAAAGAAAGCCGTAGAAGGCAAAATATCGGGGAAAGTACCGGCTACCTACCTCCAGCTTTTTGATAATGTACAGATCATTGTAGATAAAGACGCAGCATCTGCTCTTACCAGGTTCGACACACCCTGGCTGGTTAAAGATTGTAACTGGAATGAGGATCTCATAAAGAAAGCGGTTATATGGCTTTCAGGAAAAGTGAACAAACCAGTATTGAAGTTAACAGATGATGATTATAATAAATACGGCATGGCTCAGCTTATTACTGAAAAAGGACCTGCGTACGATTTAAATATCAAGATCTTTAATCTCTTACAGCATAGCATTACCGGATGGCCCGGAGGGAAACCCAATGCCGATGACAGCCAGAGGCCTGAGCGTAAAGACCCCGCACAAAAGCGTTGCCTCATCTTTGCACCACATCCAGACGATGATGTGGTTTCTATGGGCGGAACTTTTATCAGGCTAATTAAACAGGGTCATAATGTTAGTGTTGCCTATCAAACTTCGGGAAACACTGCGGTATGGGATAGTGACGTATTAAGATATATAGAGTTCGCCAGGGATTTTAACGATAGCCTGTACCTAAGCACGAAGAAGCTAGACCTAGTTTATGATGAGATGCGGGAGTTTATAAGTAAGAAGAAACCTAAAGAGAATGATCCGGAAATTATTAAGCAGGTTAAGGCTTTTATTAGAAAATCTGAAGCCATAGCGGCGGCAAGATTTGCCGGAACTAAAGATGAGAACATCCATTTTCTAAACCTGCCATTCTATGAGCATGCCGAAGCTTCAAAGCCACCGGCTATAGATAAAGATATACAACAAACCATGGACCTGCTTCAAAAGATCAAACCTCATCAAGTGTATGCTGCCGGAGATTTTTCTGATCCTCATGGCACCCATATTATTTGCTTCAAAATAATCATTGAAGCATTACGAAAGCTGAAAAAAACTGAAGACTGGACCAAAGATTGCTGGCTGTGGTTATACCGCGGTGCCTGGCAGGAGTTTCCAATCCATGAAGTTCAAATGGCGGTACCCCTTTCTCCAAAGGAAGTGGAACAAAAGCGAATGGCTATCTTCAAGCATCAGTCTCAAAAAGATCACCCGGTATTTCCGGGAGATGATGAAAGGGAATTCTGGCAGCGAGCAGAGCAAAGAAACAGGGAAACTGCAGAAGCATACCACCGGCTGGGCCTGGCAGATTACGAAGCTATGGAAGCCTTTGTAAAATGGGATTTTTAGTTTCCTAAATTACCCGATCTTCTTTTTAAATAAATATCCTTGTTCTTTAAATAAGCAATACCGGGGCTCTTTTCACCCAAATATCTTTTGGTTCTTAGATACCTGTTTTTATTGAACTCATCATAATTTCCGGCCTTCTCATCCATACTGCTAATATGCACGTCACCAGAGGCGTGTATGAATTCATTATTCCCAAGCCACATCCCTACATGTACCACTTTTTCTGCAGTAGAATCTGTGGCGGGTCTTCCGAAGAAGAGAAGATCACCAACAGCCAGTTTATCAAATTCACCGACAGAATCTACTAATTTACCCTCTTTAACCTGCTGTGAGGCATCCCTGGGTATAACCATACCATTCATAAAGAATATGGTTTTGGTGAATCCGCTGCAATCTACCCCTTTAGAGGAAGTTCCACCCCAGAGATAAGGCAGTCCCATAAGTTTTTCTGAGGTTTTCACGAGAGACTCCTGTTCCATTTTCACCTGGGAAAGCCAATCTGAATATATCGCAGATTCTTCCTTTAAAACAAACGCAGCACGGCCATCTGGATATCTCACCTTATAATAATCAGGATACTCTGCTTCCAGTTCCAGGATTGCACCGGCAACCAGGTCACTTACCGGTTTCGAGCTGGCAGATGCCTCAGCATAAGATTGGCCATAAGCGTTTTTATAGATCACTTTTTCTGAAGACTTCCACATTTCAAATTCTTCCTTTTTCATAGCAGTTATTCCACCATGATCTACCCATGACAAATAACCATCGGGGGTTTGAACATACAACCATTCTTTAGTACGTTTCCAGATCTTTACAGGAGTGCCTAAAATAGCCTGGGTAACCAGTTCGGCTGAATGCTTTCCATCTCCCCTAAGGTTCGCTACCGAGTTCGAAATAACTCCGTAAGTCTCGCCCGCAACACTGGAATCGGGTAAAACCCTGATATTGTCTACATATTCCAGATCCTTCGAATCGAGTTTTCTGGTAAGCATTTCTTTTGCTTCAGGCATATTTGTTTCTCCCCTGAGAACATATTTACCATCTTTCTCATCATATTCCACCTCGAACAGGGCGACGCGTTTATCTGGAGCAAATTCACTTTTAACCTCGGTGACCAGGTTTTCCACCTCTTTATTATTCATCCTGTTTTCTGAACAGGATTGTAATATCATGGCGGTAATTAAGAGTAGAAATATCGTAAACTTCGATCTGCTAATATTGTACATTCTTACTGAATTTTAATCTGTAAATAATTTGACTCCCGTCCCGTTACGGTTGGGAAAAATAACTTTTTCTTTGGTGATTTTTACACCCGCAGCTATATCTTCTTTTAAGAGCATGGCTCCATCCATGTCTATATAATCAAGTAAAGGTGCCAAATGGGCGATGGCGGAAATTCCCACACTGGACTCGGTCATACATCCCAGCATTACTTTTAAATTCAACTCCCTGGCTCGCGAGATCATTCTCCTGGCCGGGGTGATTCCCCCACATTTGGTGAGTTTGATATTTACCCCGTGGAAGTATCTGGCGCATTTGTCCACATCTTCTTCCAGAATACAGCTTTCATCTGCAATTAGCGGTAAAGCCGATTTACTATATAAAACTTTTAAGCCGTCAATATTTTGAGGGTGCAGTGGTTGTTCAATAAATTCCACATTAAGCTGCTTTAATGCGAAGCTATTTCTTATTGCTTCATCTACATCCCAGGAGGCGTTGGCATCAACCCGAAATACTGCTTTTGTAAATTTACGCAGTTCTTTTATGATCATAAGATCGTCATCGCTGCCTAACTTTATCTTATATATTGGCCAGGGAAATTCCCTGATCTTCTGTGCCATTTTCTCCGGTGTATCCAGACCTATGGTATAACTGGTGAGTGGAATCGCAGCCGGGTTCAAATTCCACTTTTGATATAGTGGTTTACCCATTCTCCTTCCATGCAGATCATGCATGGCCATATCTAAAGCGCAAAGAGCAAAAAGGTCATTTTTCAAATATGGAAAAG
>JBFGDP010000139.1:0-6514 GCA_041580575.1 Christiangramia sp. | reverse complement strand
TGTTTACACAGAGGAACAAACAGATAAAAGCGGTTTTCATAAAAGTATATGGGGCGAACATTATCGGCCATTATACAGCCGGAAATTTGAATTCCCCGTAATGTACCTGGATACGTTACCCGGAGATCTAAAAGTCCTCGGTGCCGGGGGTGGGCACCAGTCGAGATCTTTAGGTTTCAAAGATGCCAACGATCACGAATACACCATGAGAGCATTAGAAAAAAGCGCCTTGCAATTTCTGCAAACCACTGTGGTAACCACACACTACATAAAAGATTACCTGCAAAATACGATCGCAGAGAGATATGTAAAAGATTTTTATACAACCGCATTTCCTTATGGTACTTTCCCGGCGGGTGAATTCATGGATCAACTGGGTATCTTTCACCCTAATTCTAAATTATATTATGTCCCGAAACAGGAAGCTTTGGGAATCTATAACGAAAGCTATGGAGATGAGCTTTATATGTTTGAAGCACATGTTGGAGATGAAAATAAGGATCTGGAGATCTTTGGGAATGCAGATGACATTCTAAATACTTCAGACCTGATGCTGGAAATGAGAGAAACAAAAGATGTATATGTAGATGAAGAAATGTTCATCAGGGCCAGGCTATTAGATATGCTATTAGGTGACTGGGACAGGCACGAAGGCCAGTATGAGTGGGCAGAGTTTGAAGAAGAAGACGGTAAAAAAAGATACTTACCAATTGCGAAGGATCGTGATCAGGTATTTCCAAAAACCGATGGTTTTGCCTTATCCATGCTAAGGATTGCTTCTCCCCCTTTAAGAGCGATGGAAGAATACAGCGATATGGTAAAGAGACCAAAATGGTTCAACGTCGCTGGTTATCCCCTGGATAAGGCCTTTATAAGAAATGCAGAGTGGGAAGACTGGAAGGCTCAGGTGGAATATATCGAGGAAAACATTACCGATGAAGTAATCGAGAAGGCTTTCGCGGTACTTCCGGAAGGGATTGCAAAAGATCCATATGTAGACGAGATAAAAACCACGATGAAGGCAAGAAGAGGTAATCTTGAAAAGATAGCCCGGGAATATTACCGTCACCTTGCAGAATTTGATGTTTTTACCGGAACTCAAAAAGATGACCAGTTCCTTATCACCAGGAAGCCCGGAGGTATTACCACTGTCCAGTTAAAAGATAAGAATGGTGAATTAATTGCCGATAAAACCTATAACTCCAGGGTAACCAGGGAAGTATGGATATATGGTCTTGATGGAGATGATGAATTCCAGATAGTAGGAGAGGGATCAGACCTTCTACCTCTTAAGATCATTGGTGGCGAAGAAAATGATATTTATGATTTCCAGAATACAAAACGTGCCAAATTGTATGATTTTAAAAGCAAGAAAAGCACTATCAAAACACCTTCAGCCAGGAAGATGCTGGTAGATTCTTATGACATCAATAATTATGATCCAAAAAAGAAAAAAATAAGACAATTCACCATGTTCCCCAGTGCAGATTTCAACTCAGATGTTGGCTTTAAACTGGGAGTAAGAAATACGTTCACGACCTATGGTCTTGTGCGCAATCCTTTTACCACGAAACAAAGCGTAACCCTGAATTACTTTTTCAGAACGCAAGGTTTTGAAGCTGATTATACCGGTGAATTCGCTCATATCTTCTATAACTGGAATTTTGGCCTCAATGCTTATTACTCCAGTCCTAATTTTACCATGAACTATTTTGGAACCGGCAACGATACCGAGTATGACCCAGACGAAATTGATAAAGAATTCAACCGGGTACAGATGCAACAATGGAGATTTGCCCCCTCGCTCATCTGGAGAAATGATACTCAAAGTTCATTTACCATTCAGGCAAGGCTGGAATCTATCGAGGTTATAAATGATGAAGGCTTTTTTGTGGCCGAAACATTTGCAGATTCCAACCCAGTGTTTGATAACCAGCTCTATGCCGGAGGGGAACTTAATTATAATTATTTTAATAAAGACAGAATAGCCTTTCCATCCAGAGGTGTAGAACTAGACCTGACGGCGGGATACAAGTCGAATATAGATGATAATGACAATAAATTTGCCTACGTAAGACCTATGCTCTCTTTAGATTACCCTCTACATGAAAGTGGTTTTGCCGCTATTGCCACGAAAATAGGGGGCGAAGCGATCTTTGGTGATGAGTATGAGTTCTATCACGCGGCCACCCTTGGCGGCGGCAACACCAATAGTCTAAGAGGATACCGTAATGACAGGTTTAACGGGAAATATGCCTTTTATCAGAATATTGATCTTCGAAGTGGTATCACTCAATTTAGAACAGACTTTGTACCAATTAGAATTGGTGCGAGCCTTGGGTTCGACTACGGAAGGGTGTGGATAGACGAAGATGATAGCAGCGAATGGCATTCAAACTATGGCGGATCGATCTTTATTAATGCCTTTAAAGCAATAACAGGTAATATTGGCTATTACGTTGGAGATGAAGGTGGCCGGTTAAATTTTACTGTTAATTTTAGCTTTTAATTAAAATAACTGAACAACAAAAACCCGCAAGGATAAAATCTTTGCGGGTTTTTATTTTTTGATTTAATCTATATTATTTATTGTCCCCCAAAGCGTAAACACTCTGCAAGTTCAGCAATATCATTTACCTTAAGGGTTGGCGTCCCAGCTAAAGGGAATATAAACTTTGCGGGTCTCTCTATAAAAGCAGTTTGCATACGGGCTCTTTGGGCCCCAGCAATATCCCAACCATGGGCGGCAACCATCATCGTATGCTCGGTTGCAGAGCCAGCTCTCTTAGCCGCAAAAGCATAGGTTTCTGGATGGGGTTTGTATTTCCTAACGGCTTCTACACTTAAAATATGGTTGAAAAATTGAGAAAGAGCAGCATGATCCAGTTGCTTTTTCAGGACCTTTGGCTTCCCGTTACTTAACGCTACCATGGTAAACCCAGCGGCTTTTAGCCGCCGAAGCCCATCCCTGACCTCCGGATATGGATCAAGGCGGTTAATAACCGCCAGGATCTCTTCAATTTTATCCTGAGAAAGATCCACCTGTTTTTTCCTGGCATTCATATCAAGAACCGCCGCACCGATCTCACTGAAGTCGTGATATGTTCCGGTTATACTCTCTACCAGTGAATATTGTAATAACTCTGCAAACCAAATTGCGGCACTGCCCTCTCCTAAAATTGCGTCAATATTTCTATGTAGCGGTTCAAGATCTAATAAGGTCTCGTTAACATCAAATATAAGCGTGGTTATTTTTTCTTCCATCCTTTTAAAATAAAAAGCCGGCATAGAACCGGCTTGATTTTTATTATTATGTAAATAACTCTGTTATTCGATATCCCCAGCCGCGGCATACTCAAATTTCTGACCACCTACAGATACTTCTACCATCGCACCGGCTTTAGGCATAGTGACGATAGCCCGGCCATTATTAAATTCCACATTTTTTGCCTTACCCTTTTCAAGAATTACAGCCGAAGCATTTCCCGATAAGCTATAATTTCCCTGTTTAAAGTTATCGAGCTCAGCTTTAGTCTGGAATAAAATTGCCTGTCTAAAAGCCTGTCCGCCTATTTGCAGCCCAATATCTAATTGCCTTAGTTCAGCAAAGCCTTCCACTTTCCCATTTTCGAAAAGCACACCATTACCGGCAGCTCCACCCAGGATGTATGCACCTTTACCAACATTTGGAAAGATCACATAGCCCACGGCATTATCAAATAATTCTTTTAGGTTGGCTGAATTCTTAATAAAAGCCGCTTTAGAATCTTTCGCGTCTCTAATTAATTGGTTTTTCTTGTCCTGGTCTACCAATTGTTCTTTCTCTTCCCATTTTTCATCATCTGTCTGAGCCAGAGATGTCATTCCTGTTAGAAGAAAAAACATCATTACACCTGACAAAATAGAATTTCGAAATTTCATATCCTTCTTATTTTTGGTTCAATTCCAAGATAAGAATTAAGCTTTTTAATAGCTGTTAAGCACATGTTATTTCACGACTTATTAGCATTGGGAAGTATAGTTTGTTAAAAGAATTTAACCCGTTATAACATGATATTATCCAGAATCTAGGCCTCAAATCTCGCCAGAATCCGAAACAGTTCTGCCCGCGTATCCAGAAGTTTCTGTTTTAGAGATATTTGCTTAAGCTTTACCGAAATAAGATTTTTCTCGCGGGTATTTACCAGGAATACAGAGCTTTCGCCTAATTCCAGTTTGCGCTCTTCGGCACTAAGCATCCGCGAATAATTTTCAACAAGATCCTGAATGAGTTCCAATTGGTCCAGGTAGGATGCAAACTGTCTTTCCAGGGCTTTGATCTTATTGGTCAATTCCAGTTTATTATTTATCACTTCAAACTCCGCATTCTCAAGTTTTAGCTTTGCCAACTGAAGGTCTCCCCTTTCTTTTCGTAAGAATAACGGAATACTGAAGTTAAGCCCGAATTTGTAATTATCATTATTAATCCCGCTAAACTCCGGTTCACTGTTAAGAAAATTATACTCAACATCTAATTTTGGCAGCAATTTATTTGCCTTGAGTCTTTTTTCGAACTCCAGTATCTGCACTTTATAATCCAGTGACCTGATCTTTGGATGATTTGCAATGAAATCTGCATCCAGGCTCTTCAGATATTCTTTCATATTCTCAAAGAAAGTGGTGTCTGGATAGACTTCCTCTTTTACTTCTAGCGGAGTATTATTTTCGGCCCAAAGAAAAGTTCCCAGTTTAAGCGTGGCTTTATAAAAATTAAGTCTTGCCTGTTCCAGGCTTAATTGCCTGTCCTGGATCTGAATGTTAGCTTCCAGGGTATCTATAGCCGGTTTATCACCAGCTTCATAACTTTTTAAAATTCCCTGGTATCGTTTCTCTGCATTTTCAATGAAGTTTTGATAGATCTTTAGCTCGTTAAAACTGGTATACCATTCAAAATATGCCGTGGATGCTTCATAAAGGATCTCATTGACCGCCAGTTGCTGTTCAGCCTCAGATTGTTTTCTAAAGATTTTCGCCTGTTTCAATGAGGCCATACGCTCATTGATAAAAAGCCCCTGCCCTAATGGGATTGAAACACCGGCAGCGAATAATCCATCGTCTGGAACCGTATTTTGAGGATTAAGATACACACCCTGGTTATCTTCAAATTTTGCCTTGAGCTCTATTCCATACCAGGTAGGGATCTTAAATGTTGCATCAAAAAGGTCATAATACTCTGTACCTCCAAAATCTTTTCGATCATAGCCCGCTTTAATCCTGGGGTCGAAGGATCCCCGCGCCCTTAAAAGGTTGGATTCGCCCTGCTCTGAGATCAAACGAGCCTGTTTTACCACAGGATGGAATCTTTTTACCAGGTCCAGATAATTCTCAAGATCGAGGTATGTACTGTCTATCTCCTGGCTAATAGAGAGTGACGGTAGCACAGAACAGCACAAAATCAATAAAAATTTCTTCATTTCCCCGCTGTTTTTTGCTCCTCCGGCGTGTAGTAATTAGGAGGAAAACCATTTAAATGTCGCCATATTTCGTACCAGATAGGCACGTCATCCAGTAAGGCGAGAGTATTAGCACCAGAGCCTACCCGTAATGCCTCAGGCCAGTCATGATCTTCAGGATCTGGCGCCAGCAATACTCTATATTTGCCATTTGGGCTAATAAAATTCTCTATGGCTACTACGGTGGCACCATAAGTACCGTAACTAACATTGGGCCAGCCGCTAAAAACTATGGCAGGCCAGCCGTCAAATCTAACCCTCACTTTTTCCCCCTTATGCAACAAGGGCAGGTCCAGGGGTTTTACAAAAGTTTCTACGGCCAGATCATAGTTTGCCGGCATTATACTTACCAGTTTTTCACCTTCCTTAAAGGTTTCTCCAATTCCTCCGCGCAGCGCGGTGTTTATATAACCATTTTGGGGAGCTCTAATATAATACAGGTCTTTTCGCATACCATAATTCACGTACGCATTCTGCAATTTACTAACCTCGGCCTCAGCGTCGAATTTTCCAGATTCTGCGCTGGAACGATCACTTCTTATTTTTGACAGTTTATCACTGTATTCGGCATCTATACGGTTAAGCTCGATCCTGGCGTTAATAATATCGTTCCTGCTGGCCAGCAGTTTATTTTCCTGGGAAATAAGCTTCGCCTGGTTTTCCTGCAACTTGAGCTTTTTCTCTTCCACATCGGTCATCGCTTTTAGACCCTCCTGCTGCAGTAACTGAGTTCGATTATACTGGGTTTCGGCAATATTCAAATTGGTTCTGGCCGCTTCCAGGTCTATGCTGTCACTTTTCATTTTAAGCTCAGCCTGTCTAAGCTTATTTTCAGCCTGCTCTAATTTTAATTTTCTCTCTCGTTGCAGCGAAATGATCTGATTTTCTAAGGCTGAAATCTTTTCATCATAAGAACTTAAGGAATTTGTTTTCGCCTTTACCTGGTCTCCCGTCCTTTCTACCAGATCGGGATCAAAATATTCATCCTTGATCTCGGTGATATGAAGGATAGTATCACCTTT
>JBFGDP010000138.1:0-6536 GCA_041580575.1 Christiangramia sp. | reverse complement strand
GAAGAATCTCCTCCCTCATAACCCGAATTCAAACCAGAAATACTATACCTGTAATTATCATAGATAGGAATATTCTTGGCATCGATCTCGAGATAACCCGTTAATTTTATAGAGTTTACCGTTACCTCTTCCAAAGCAAAGCCTAATTCGGTCATTTTAACCTTAACATTGCCATATTTAAGCCAGTCGTTGGTAACCCTTACACGTATGGACCTGAAACCCAGGTAGGAAAAATACAAGGTGTCGTTTACGGTAGCCTGAAGTTGAAATTCTCCATTCTCATTTGTAACCGCACCCTTTACCTGGTTAAGGTTCACTATATGAACATTTTCTATGGGTTTATCGTTGGCAGCATTCATGACGGTACCGCTAACCATATCCTGAGCAGTGATATAACCTGAAAGGAGCAGGAAAAGAATTAAAAAGGAGTTTTTCATAACAATCGAGGCTAAAAATATAAAATCCTCCTAAAAAACAATGCCAAACTTTATATTAAAGTTTGGCATGTTGTTATTTGTTTAAGCTTTAGATCTTCTTCTCTTGATAGAGTTTTCGATATTTTTGTTCCGGCTTCCTTTTCTGGGGCCTTTATCGTCTCTTCTTTCAGATCTTCTTTTTCCACTGAATTTACCGCCTTTGTTATCGTCAAAGCTTTTCGAATTTCTTCGTCCACCTCCGCCGCCACCGCTGCGTTCTCTCTTTCGGCCTCCGCCACCTCTTCCAGATTGCTGGTCTTTGGTAACTTCAACATTTACAAATCTACCGTTCTGCTTATAATCAGTAAAAGTTTTCAGAATTAGATCTGTATGCTTCTCATCTGTATTAAAGAAAGAGAAACTGGCTTTACAGTCTACTTTAAAAACATCATCCCTGTCAAGGTTCAGTTCTTCAGTTAAGAAATCTTTCAGGCTTTTCCAATCATACCCGTCTTTAGAACCAACATTGATGAAATATCTGGTATTCCCTTCAGAAACTTCAGGTCTGCCTCCGGCAGATTCTGAAGAAAGATCAGGTGCCTTTTCATAGTAATTGAAGAAACGGGTAAATTCTACCGAGAAGAATTTTTTGATCAACTCTTCTTTGGTAAAATCTTCCAGTGCCTCATTTATAGTAGGAAGGTAAGGATCAATATCATGATTGATCTCTGTTTTCTTAATATCATTTGCCAGGTGAAAGAGCTGAGTCATGCAGATCTCTTTTCCATCTGGAATTTGTTTCTCATCAAATTTTTGCTGAATGATCTTTTCAATAGTTCTGATCTTGCGAACTTCACTTTTTGAAATGATCACCATAGAAACACCGTTTTTCCCGGCTCTACCTGTTCTACCACTACGGTGAGTGTAGGTTTCTATCTCGTCTGGTAACTGGTAATTGATTACGTGAGTAATATCATCTACGTCAATTCCACGTGCAGCAACATCTGTGGCCACAAGCATCTGGATCTGGCGGCTTCTGAAACTCTTCATTACCAGGTCACGCTGATTCTGGCTAAGATCTCCGTGTAAGGCTGCAGCGTTATATCCATCTTCAATAAGTTTTTCAGCAACCTTTTGAGTATCTCTTTTCGTTCTACAGAAAATCACTGAGAAAATATCTGGATTTGCATCTGCAAGTCTCTTTAAGGCATCATACCTGTTACGATGATTCACCAGGTAATATTCATGTGAAACGTTAGAAGTTCCTTTATTTTTAGATCCTACAGTAATTTCAACAGGATCTGTCATGAATTTCTTGGCGATCTTAGCAACCTCCTTAGGCATGGTTGCCGAGAATAGCCAGGTTTTCTTTTCCTGTGGGGTATGAGAAAGGATACTTTTAATATCCTCGTAGAATCCCATATTCAGCATTTCATCAGCCTCATCCAGTACACAATAACCGATAGAAGAAATGTTTGCCATTCTTCTGCGGATCATATCCTGCATTCTACCCGGGGTAGCTACAATGATCTGAGCACCTCTTTCTATTGCTCTTGCCTGGTCTGTAATACTTGCTCCACCATAAACAGCAACTACATTCAAGGATTTTTTATACTTCGAATAGTTTTTAAGTTCATTCGTGATCTGTAGACACAGTTCACGGGTTGGTGAAAGGATTAAAGCCTGGGTTTTCTTTGAGTTTGAATCGATTTTCTGGATTAGCGGAAAACCAAAAGCGGCAGTTTTACCCGTTCCGGTTTGAGCTAAAGAAACAAGATCTGTTTCCTGTTCTAATAAAATTGGGATTGATTTTTCCTGTACTTCACTTGGAGTTTCAAACCCCATGTCTTCGATGGCCTTGAGCAAGTCTGCGTCAAGTCCAAGTTTTTGGAATGCGTTCATTCGTTTTTGTAAGTATTCGATTATAATATGTAAGTGTTACATAAGAAGCGAATCGACATACTTAAACCTAAACTTCCAGTAACACATCCTCACCCTGAGGAATTTTCAAGCGGCAAATGTACGGTTTTATTTGAGATTTCCTAATTAATGAAGGATTAATTAATTAATTGGCAGTCAGACTGTTTCATTTTGAAGATTGCTTTAGCCTGGAGTTTATTTAGATAAATAGGCTATTAGTTGCCTGAATGCAATTCCCCGGTGGCTTATTTTGGTTTTCTGGTCTATATCCATTTCAGCGAAAGTATTATCGTATCCGTTTGGAAGAAATACAGGATCATATCCAAATCCTTTGCTGCCTCTTTTTTCTTTCAGGATGCTTCCTTCGCAAATTCCTGTAAAAAGATTTTGATTTCCCTTTAAATTCAAGGCGATCACAGTTTTAAACCTGGCAGACCTGTCTTTTTTATCCTGTAGTTGATAAAGAACCTTTTCTAAATTAGCTTCATCATCTTTTTGCTCGCCGGCATACCTGGCTGAATAAACCCCTGGAGCACCGGCTAAAGATTCTACTTCCAGCCCCGTATCATCGGCAAAACAATCATAACCATAATTGTTTTTAACGTATTCGGCTTTTAAAATGGCATTTTCATCTATGGTATCTCCGGTTTCTGGAATTTCTTCTTTGCAATTTATATCATCCAGTGAGAGTAATTCAATATGGTCTGGCAACATGGTCTGGATCTCTTTCAGTTTGTTCATGTTGTGGGTGGCGAAAACTAATTTCATAAAAATGGATTATCTATGGTGATATGGTTCGTTTTTAAGGATAGTAAAGGCTCGGTATAGTTGTTCGGTAAAGAATAATCGCACCATTTGATGAGAAAAGGTCATTTTGGAAAGTGAGATCTTTGAATCTGCCCGGTTATATACTTCCTGGGAAAATCCATAGGGTCCTCCAATAACAAAGATCAATCTCTTAAGACCGGTATTCATTCGTTTTTGTATATATTCTGAAAAGGTTTCTGAACTATACTGCTTACCATTCTCATCGAGTAAAATCACAAAATCAGAATTCTGTAATCCAGCGAGAATTAGGTCGCCTTCTTTGGATTTTTGCTGATTCTCGTCCAGATTTTTGGTTTTCCTGAGGTCAGGGATAATATCCAGCTCAAATTTGATATAGTGCTGAAGTCTATCAGAATATATTTTAATTAGCTTCTCCAGTTCCTTTTTATCTGTTTTTCCTATACAGACTAATTTTATTGTCATCCCGTGAATTTAGTACAGACTTTACTACATTTACAAAAATAAGCAGAGAATATGATCTCACCGGAACAATTCGAAAAAGAAATTGAGTTAATTATTAAAAATGCGATAAGAGAGGATGTAGGCGACGGTGATCACAGCTCTCTCGCCTGTATACCGGCCTCGGCAACAGGCAAAGCAAAATTGCGGGTGAAAGACCAGGGAATCATAGCGGGAATAAAATTTGCCAAAAAAGTTTTCAATTACATAGATCCCGATCTTAAAATTGAGCAAAAATTTAAGGATGGAGATGATGTGAAATATGGGGATATCGCGTTCTATGTAGAGGGAAGTTCCCAATCCATCTTAAAAGCCGAAAGACTCGTGCTTAATGGAATGCAGAGAATGAGTGCCATAGCCACCAAAACTGCAGAATTTGTATATAAGCTGGAAGGAACCAATACCAAAATCCTGGATACCCGAAAAACTACGCCGGGAATAAGAGCACTGGAAAAATGGGCGGTGAAAATAGGTGGTGGTGAGAATCATCGATTTGCTCTTTACGATATGATTATGTTAAAAGATAATCATATAGATTTTGCCGGCGGCATCACAAAGGCAATTGAAAAAACAAAATCTTATTTGAAGGAGAACAACCTTGATTTAAAGATTATTGTGGAGGCGAGGGACATGAATGAGATAAGAGAGATCTTAAAATCAGACGGGGTTTACAGAATTCTAATAGATAATTTTAATTACGAGGAAACCCGCCAGGCGGTTGATCTAATTAATGGTAAATGCCTTACTGAATCCAGTGGCGGTATTACCCTTGAAACTGCCAGGAGCTATGCAGAATGTGGGGTAGATTATATATCCAGCGGCGCCCTGACTCACTCGGTACACAATCTGGATCTGAGTTTAAAAGCCGTATAGAATGGCTCCTGAAAAAGCGATAAAAGACAAACTTGATGAATTGTCTATCTGGTGGAAAGAAAAGACCAGGAAGATCATTCTTCCGGGTTTAAACGGTTTGTCGCTATACAATCTCTGGATCATTTATTGGGGTGGGATTGTAAAAGGTACATTCTCTACCCGTGCCAGTTCTATCGCTTTCAGCTTTTTTATGGCTATTTTTCCTTTTCTCCTTTTTGTGCTAAACCTTATTCCATACATAACCTTTATAGATGATTTTCAGCTGGAGTTTTTAGTTTTTATGGATAATTTATTGCCTCCGGAAACATCAGATTTTTTCGGGAATGTCTTTGAAGATATTGCGAATACTCCCCGGGGAGGGTTACTCTCTGTAGCCTTTATACTGTCCATTTTTCTTATGACCAATGGAGTTAATGCCATTTTCACGGGCTTTGAATCCAGTTATCATACTAAAACAAACAGGACTATAACGCGGCAATACGCCGTATCTCTAGGGGTCTCACTTATATTGGCATTGTTGTTGCTAATATCGGTAATAGGGGCCGTTTATATTACTTATGCTATAGACGACCTGAGTAACCTGGGAATTGTTAGCTCCAAGGGTTTTGGAGCAGAACTTATTAAATATATTGGGTTTGTAATAATGATCTATACCGCTGTAGCTATACTCTATTATTCTGGCACAAGAGAGGCCAGGCAAGCTCGTTTTTTTTCGATCGGAGCCTTTTTTACGACCATATTGATAATGATAACTACTTTTTTGTTTAGTTTGTATATCACAAATTTTTCAAATTATAATGAATTATACGGTTCTATAGGTGCTTTGTTGATCCTGATGTTTTATATATGGCTTAATTCCAATATGTTACTTTTAGGTTTCGAACTAAATGCCTCATTGATTAAATTGAAAAAAAAATTTAAATAACTTTAAACCAAATTAAACCTTAAATAATGAAAAAAGTAATTTTTGTATTTATTGCACTTATGAGTGCTGGATTAACCTTCGCGCAAACCGAAGTTGGAGGAGTAAATCTTCCTAACAGTGAAACCTATCAGGGAAAAACTCTGAACCTTAATGGCGCTGGTGTAAGAGAAAAACTATGGATAGATCTTTATGCCGGCGGTTTATATCTTACTGAAAAATCTTCTGATGCAGCTGCAATAGTTGCTGCTAATGAGCCTATGAGTATTAAACTCCATATTGTTTCTAAGCTAATTACCAGTGATAAGATGATGGATGCGGTAAACGAAGGATTTGAAAATTCTACTAATGGAAATACCAAGCCTCTTGCCTCTAAGATCAAAAAATTTCAGGATTTCTTTATGGCTGAGATCAAGAAAAACGACGTTTTCGATATAGTTTATATGCCTGCTCAGGGAGTTGTGGTATATAAAAACAATAAGGAACTAGGGGTGATCGAAGGTATGGATTTTAAAAAAGCATTATTTGGAATCTGGCTGTCTAACAAGCCTGCAGACGATGACCTGAAAAAGGCCATGCTAGGAAAATAATCAGGGAAGTTCGCTTAATGGCTGCTTTCAAATATAGCAGTTGGAAAGAGTTCAGAACACCTATTGTAATAAAGCTGTATTTAAACTTTCAGTTTACTTTCAAAAAACTAAAGATTCTTAATATTTTTGAGTCTAATCGTTAGAAAGTAAGTTGGCCTTTAAATACAGCTTTTTTCTTCTTATAAATCAACCCGAATTAATGCCCTATTTCGCTGATCTTATCCTTCCGCTTCCGTTAGACAATAGATTTACTTATAGTCTTACCGATGCCGAAGCTGAATTTATTCAATCAGGAATGAGAATTGCCGTTCAGTTTGGGAAGAACAGGATCTATACTGGAATTGTAGCTGAGATCCATCAGAATCCACCAGAGGTATATGAGGCAAAACCTATTCATCAGATTCTCGATGAAAGTCCATTATTATCTAGGCAGCAACTTAAATTCTGGAACTGGCTGGCTTCTTATTACCTATGTACAGAAGGAGAGGTGATGCGTGCTGCCTTGCCGGGTGCATTTCTGCTTGAAAG
>JBFGDP010000137.1:0-6544 GCA_041580575.1 Christiangramia sp. | reverse complement strand
GCGAAAGAAGTAAAGGATGGATATTATGTCAATTTAGGTATAGGTATCCCCACATTAGTGGCAAACTTCGTGAGAGACGATATACAGGTGGAATTTCAGAGTGAGAATGGAATTCTGGGCATGGGACCATTCCCATTTGATGGGGAAGAAGATGCAGATCTTATAAATGCCGGAAAGCAAACAATAACTGCATTGCCTGGAGCAAGTTTCTTTGATTCAGCGATGAGCTTCGGGATGATACGTGGGCAGCATGTAGACCTTACCATACTTGGAGCGATGGAAGTTGCAGAGAATGGAGATATCGCCAACTGGAAGATACCGGGCAAAATGGTAAAAGGCATGGGTGGAGCGATGGATCTGGTAGCTTCTGCAGAGAATATTATCGTGGCAATGATGCATACAAATAAGGCTGGAGAATCTAAGCTGCTAAAACGCTGCTCCCTTCCTCTAACAGGTGTGGGTTGTGTGACAAAAATTGTGACTAATCTTGCAGTCATAGAAGTTACAGACCAGGGTTTTAAACTTCTTGAGCGCGCACCCGGTGTGAGTGTAGAAGAGATCAAAAAAGCTACAGAAGGCAGGCTGATCGTTGAAGGAGATATCCCGGAAATGCAATTATAAAAGTTTTTAAAACCGGATCTAAGTATCCGGTTTTTTTTTAGGCAAATGAGGTAGAATTCTCCTGGATATCTATCAGAAACTTAATGGCCTCATCCTGGCTAATCAATTCACCTCTGGAATTTGCCTGGGAGAAATAATTATACCAGCCCACCCTGGCAAGGTTATTCTCCAGTACTTTCACTTCCTCAATAGAGGGCATCTTCCAAACCGTCATATACCTGTAATCACTACGATAAGGAGTTAATTCATCATTACGGGCCCAACCCAGGTTCTCGACCCCGCTCGCTTTCATATTTTTTACCCGCTGATGCATATCGTCCATGAGTTCCATTCTTTTTTCACGGCTTAATTTCATCCATTTTGTAGTGACATTCCACATTTCAATATATAAATACATAGAATAAAAATTTTAGTTAGAAAAATGGTTTCATCGCTATATAAAGGTAACATTCAGATTTTAAAAAAACCTGGATTTTCATACTTAAAGTTTTGATATTGAATATTTTGAATATAAAAAGCCCTGAATATTTCGATATTCAGGGCCTTAATACTCAAGCTGTAACTTGTTACAATTCCTGGATCTCCTTATAGGTCACAGGTCCTAATTCATATTTAGCTTCAAGGAGTTCGTCCTTAAGTCTTTCTACCTCACTTTTAAGTTCGTTAGCCTTATAAATGCTGGCCATTGCTAACTGTGCTTCGGGTTCAAAAGTTTGTCCCTCCACCTTATTTTTTATAATTTTCAGGGCTTCAGCTTTATCACCATTTTCCAGGTGCGCAAGAGCCAGTAATTGATAGGTTTCTGGCGTAGCTCTATTAGCTACTTCTTTCCTGGCCAGGTCTAGAGCTTTTTTCTCCTTACCCTTTTCTGAAAGATATACTTTGAGGGTATGAGCATTATACATATTCCCGTAAGCGGGATTTGCCGTAAGCTTACTGTAATTATCCATAGAACTATTATAAAGTTCTTTGTCTCCCTTATATTCAGCTATCTCAGCCTTTAATAGGTATAGATCTGGGGAGGTGTGAGTTTTTAAAATGGAATCAATTATTCGCAGAGCCTCATCTGGATCGTTCTCATGAGAGAATAATATCCAGGCTAATCCTTTTTTGGCGTACGAATTTGAAGGTTCAATTTCTAAAGTTTTTAGATAATGGGTATAGCTATCTTCAATTCTGCCTGCATGGCCATAATAATCTGCCAGGTTAGAATAAACCCATAAAAGTAAACTCCTGTTCTTGCTGTCTTCTGCCTTCTCCCGGGCTTTTTCCATAAACATGATGGTACGGTCCAATTCGCCTTTGTAATCGTTCCATTTGGCTGCTCTAATCATGTAATTAAAGTCATAAGGGTCTGCAAATAGTCGTTGCAGGCTATCGGCCTTTTTATAGTGACCAAGTTCCATATGAACATCAAATAACAAATGCTGATTTTCGGCAAGGTCTTTTCCCAGGTAAGAAGCTGAATCGGCATATACAAGAGCTTCCTTAAATCTATGCTGTGAAATATAATTTCTCGCCAGAGATCGGTAATACTTATCCTTATCAATATTAGCAATTTCTACAGCTTTCCTTAATGCTTTTTCTGCTTTTTTAAGATATTCGATATCTCCTGTAGATTCAAAGAAGGCATTATATTGTCCCGCTACCGGTCCAAAACTTGGTAGTTCTACGCTATCTGCGGTGATCTTCGAATTCCAGAGTTCATAATAGGGCGAAGTGGTTCTCGCTTGCTGCACCGCCAGGTATTTATTATAATCATCAGGATTAGAGACTTTGTCATCAGATTGGCGGTCACAACTTATTACCAGGAAGGAAAGAAGTATAAAATAAATATTGATCTTCATGTTTTCTAAGTATTAAATAAAAAAGAGGCTGTATGTGATCAGGTCTGTTACCCCGCATACAGCCTCCTGAGCAAAATTTATATTATTCCGGCGCCCCGATGTACGGAAAACTGGTTGTAATATTATCTGCGGTTAATGAAACACCATCAGTTACCAGTTGAGGTAATCCACCTTCACCGTTAAAACGTGCTCCGGTTTCTCCACCAAATAAAAGGATAAGAGAAACATCTATAACATCATCCTGTAGTCTTCTTCCTGTAAGGCCAACTGCTCCTTCAAAATCTGGAGCTCCGCTTCCCGGATTAAAATATGTAGTAGGGGCATCTGGTGCCACTTCCAGCACATCTGAAGCCAGTACAGTGGTTAAAACTGTCGCTGAAACTGGATTTGGATTATCCATAGAAGTTGGTTGCGGTCCATTAAGAATATCACCAAGGATATTAGGCTCGTAATTGATATCTGCAGGGTCTGCACCCAGGGCTACAGCATAAGCATCATGCAAAGCTTCTAAACGCGCTTCAAAAGATGCCTGAAAAGCAGCACCCATTTCTGAAGGGATCGTTGTGTTGTGCATATTCTTTAAATCTGCAGTTCCATTTAAAACTGTGTTTATTCCCGGACGACCCATATGGTCTACCTGGCTGTAAGTACCACTAAAATCAACCTCCATTACGGGTGGGTTCATACCTTCTGGGTCTGTGATTTGAAAATCATCATCTTCGCTACAACCTACCAACACTATACTTAAGCATAAGGCAGAGAACAAAATATTTATATTACGTAATTTCATAATTTTATTTTTATATAATTAAAAGTCTATTGCTTACGGTTAGTTGTAACCCATGCTTTATAAACAGGAATCCCTAATACGTTTTGTGCGGTTGGTGTTCCAAGTAGAGCGTTAGGAATTTCTACTGCTATAGATAGAGTGTTAGCTCCATCGAAAGTGTCTGTTCCTGGTACATTAAATCCTGAGTTATCTTCTGGAGAAGGTGCAATCACTTCGTTGAATCTTACAAAGTCAAAGTAGAATGCGTCCTGTCTTGGACCTGCAAATAAGGAAACTCCGTTAGAAGTAGTATTCACAATAGCTGATGTAGATGAAATTTCTACCATTCCCAGTGGGCTATCTGTATTAACTTCACTATTAAGACCTGTAGATTCAGGGCTAAATGGTCCAAAGAAATACATCATTCCGTCTCTCGGAATTGCCTGGATTACCTGGTCTTCCACTAGATCTCCATCAAGGTCGATATTGATCTCCACCATTACATCCTCGTCAAAGGCGCCATAGGTCAGGTCTGGAAGAACATTGGATTGTACATCTACCACAAATACGGTATTATCAGATCCGGTAGTAGGTTCAAAGGCGTAGAAATCGGCAATATCTGCCGTAGATCCGGCTACTCCCGGAGCGTCTACGTGGTCTGCAGCTATAAAAATTGCTGCTGAAAGAGCAATTCCTAATACTGCGAAAATCTTAACTTTTTTCATAAGGTTTTTGTTTAGAGTAAGAACTTCTTTGTTCTTATATACCCAATCTACGCTATAAGAAGGGGGGCGGTTTTAATACACTAGTTAAGTTTGTGTTAAAGAACCAGAAGTGGAAAACCTATGAAAGGCAGGATTGGAATAAAAAGGGAGGGCTTATTCTACTGAAATGATCTCATCCTCACTTAGGAGAGCCTCCTGTCTTAACCTTAATATCACCTGGGCAATCGCCAATACATCTCTTTCGCAATATTCTACGATTCGGTTAAGTTCGCCTTTTTCATAATAGACCTCTCTTACCATAGAACCGTCTATATCTTCTTTAGGCGAAGGGATTCCCAGCACATGAGTGAGTAATTTAAGGGAAGTAAAATGTTTATAATCACCAAATTTCCACAATTCTAAGGTGTCCAGGTGTGGCACTTCCCATGGTTTTTTTCCAAAGAGATTCAGTTTTGAGGGAAGTCGCATATTGTGTATTAACATCCTGCGTGCGATGTACGGAAAGTCAAATTCCTTACCATTATGAGCACATAACAGATGATAGGGCTGGAAAAAATATTCTTCCAGCAAAGCCGTAAAATCCCGTAATAATTTTTCTTCCTCTCCTTTAAAACTGGTTAGCCGAAAACTTCTGCTACCGTTTCTAAAATTGAAAAAACCAACAGAGATACAGATGATCTTGCCAAATTCACTCCAGATACCCGCTCTTGAGTAGAATTCTTCGGGAGTGAATTCATCCTTGCGCTGGTATTTGGATTTTTCTTCCCAGAGCATTTTTTTTTCGTCGCTCATTTCAGTGTAAGTCCTGAATTCAGGCACGGTTTCGATATCCAGAAAAAGAATATTTTCCAGATTTATTTTATGAAGCATGATCTAACATTTTATAAGCTTCATCAATATACATATAAAAGTCTTTATAATGTTTATCGCCATTGGTGCTGCGAATAAGTTTCCTCCCCAGGCGTACAATCACCAGATCATCTTCCGGGATCATGATAACGTACTGGCCTAAAACTCCGCGCATATAGAATATATTTTTGTCTCGGTGATGGCTTAACCAGAAACCGTAGCCATAATATGGAGTCTCATGGAACCTGGGCCTGGATGCCATGGCAATATATGCTGAATCCAGCATCTGGCGATCATTCCACCTCCCGTCGTTGATAAATAGTTTCCCAAATTTCGCAAAATTACGGGCATTACTGGAAATGCAGCAATAGGCCTTTTCCATACCAGATTCTCTACTATCTACCTGCCACAGAGCATCATCATTCATTCCCATTGGCTGCCAGAAACTTTCACTCAAATATTCGCTCAGGGTTTTGCCTGTGGCTTTTTCAATCACCATTCCAAGAAGTTGGGTGTTCCCACTCAAGTATTTGAATTCCTTTCCGGGATCGTCTACAACCTCCAGATCTAAGACCTGTTCCCTGAGGTCATCATCAAAATATGCTCTCGCCGTAGATGCGAATGGATTATAATAATTCTCATCCCAGTTTAAACCGGAAGCCATAGAAGAAAGGTCACCTATGCTAAGCCTGGCATCAAATTGAGGATAAAAATCGGCCACCGCCTGCTCTGTATTTTCCAGGAAGCCATCTTGTATTGCCTTGAACATAAGGGCAGTGACTATACTTTTCGCCATTGAGAATGAATTGGTTCGCGATAAGGTGTCATATCCATTATAATATCTTTCAAACCAGATACTATCATTTTTTATAATGAGAAAGGCTGCAGTTTCCAGTTCCACGTTCAAACTATCCAGGGTAGGGGTTGGTTCAATATTGTTATAATCCTGATGCAGTGACCATTCACTAACTTTATTCGATTTTTTAATTATATGGTTGTGAAAATAGGTGTGATCGTCAATAAAGGCCGTTTTGTGCCCTGTTAAATAAGTAGTACGAATCGCCTTGAATATATAGCCATATCCAAAAGCGTATAATAAAGCAGAAGCAAGCAGTAATAATGTTATGACAATAAGTAAACCCTTAAAGATCTTATTCATATAATTTTATTTTAGGTATATAACGATCCTTTGCTGCCTACCTTGCTTAATTCAAATTAATCCAGGCTGGAATAATTTAAAAAAGACGTTGCTGCTTTGGGGGATCTTCATGTTCCAGCAACCATTTTTTGCGGTACAAACCCCCGGCATAACCGGTAAGTGACCCATCCTTTCCAATCACTCTGTGGCAAGGTACAATGATCCATAGCGGATTTTTTCCATTTGCAGCGGCCACAGCTCTTATCGCCTTTTCATCGCCCAGACTCCTGGATAGTTCAAGATAAGAAGTGGTGGTGCCATAGGGGATACTGATAAGTTGTCGCCAGACTTTTTTTTGAAAATCTGTTCCCTGCAGATTCAATTTCAGATCAAAAGTTTTTAGGTCACCATTAAAATAGGAGCGAAGCTGTACTACCGCATTTTCCAGTTCTTCAGGGATCTCAGCAGATACTTCAACGCTATCCATAACTTTTACTGAAGTGAGACCTTCTTCGTTAGCAGTGAGCTCGGCAATTCCCAGCGGAGTTTTAATTCTCGCTTTTTTCATTTGTCTCTTTATGATCCTCTGTACTTT
>JBFGDP010000136.1:0-6596 GCA_041580575.1 Christiangramia sp. | reverse complement strand
TTCCAGTACATATAGGCCAGGGAAGATTTTGTTCCCGCACCATCAGCATGCATGATCAAACAATGATCGTCACTACCGGTAAGATAGTCTGGCACGATCTTGCAGAATGCCTTTGGAAAAAGCCCTTTATCCACATTTTTTATCGCGTTATGTACATCTTCTTTTCCCGCGGAAACGCCACGTCCTGAATATCGCTTACTTACTTCCTTACTCATGAGATTTTACTTAGAGGTTTCAAAGATAATTAGTTTAAACAGTTCTGGTAAATTATAGATGAATTAAAAAAAAAAAGCCACGCGTAGGGAGCGTGGCTTTTCGTAAATGACATCGTTTAACAGAATGTTATCTTGTAAATAACAATTCTCTGTATTTAGCCAAAGGCCAAATTTCGTCATCTACCAATAATTCCAGTTTATCACAATGGTACCTTATCTCTTCAAAGAAAGGCTTCACATCATCACAGTATGCAAAGGCTTTCTCCTCAGCATCCTCGATCTTATTAGCTATTTTTCTGGCTTCGATCATTGCATTCACATTAGAGTTAATGCTCGCGATATGAGCAGAAATACTTTCAATGATCTCTAACTGTTCTTTAGCATGCCTGGTATATTCTTCACCGTAAATAGACTTTAGACCGGTTACGTTCTTGATCAGAACATTTTGATAACGTATGGCGGTAGGAATAATATGGTTCCTGGCAATATCTCCCAGGATACGTCCTTCTATCTGTATCCTCATGGCATACTCTTCAAGCTCTATCTCATGACGGGCTTCGATCTCCACCTCGTTCATAACTTCAAGATCTTTATATAATGCCTTGGTCTTTTTGCTAACCTGAGCTTTAAGTGCTACAGGTGTAGTCCTGTTATTGCTAAGACCTCGTTTTTTAGCTTCTTTTTCCCAGGCTTCTCCATAACCATCACCCTCAAAACGAATCTTTTTAGATTTTTTGATGTATTCTCTAAGCACGTTGAAGATAGCATCATCTTTCTTCATCTTATCGTTCTTAATAAGCTTATCTACCTCAACTTTAAATTCTTTTAATTGCTTCGCCACTATACTATTAAGCACAGTCATTGCCCCGGCACAGTTAGCCAGAGAACCTACCGCACGGAATTCAAACTTGTTTCCGGTGAAAGCGAACGGAGAAGTGCGGTTTCTATCGGTATTATCAAGAAGGATCTCAGGGATTTTTCCTACTACGTTCAGTTTAAGATCTGTCTTCTCCTGTGGAGAAAGTTTACCATCAGTCACCTTTTCAAGTTCATCTAAAACCTTAGTAAGCTGAGAACCGATAAAAACAGATATAATTGCCGGTGGCGCTTCGTTGGCACCCAGACGGTGATCGTTGGAAGCACTGGCAATTGCCGCTCTTAAAAGCTCCTCGTTATCATAAACCGCTTTTATGGTATTAACAAAGAAAGTAAGGAATTGTAAATTTTTCATTGGGGTCGATCCCGGGGATAACAGGTTTGTACCTGTATCTGTAGCCAGCGACCAGTTATTATGTTTTCCACTACCGTTTATACCGGCAAATGGTTTCTCATGCATCAATACTGCAAGATTATGTCTCTCCCCTACTTTTTTCATCACATCCATGATCAATGAATTATGATCTACGGCAAGGTTAGCTTCCTCAAAGATCGGAGCCAGCTCAAATTGGTTCGGTGCAACCTCATTATGACGCGTTTTTACCGGAATTCCTAACTTCATACATTCGATCTCGAGATCCATCATAAACGAGATGGCTCTTGACGGGATAGATCCAAAATAGTGATCGTCCAATTGCTGTCCCTTAGCCGGAGAATGTCCAAGAAGGGTTCTTCCGGTAAGAGTTATATCTGGTCTTGAAGCCACCAACGCTGAATCGATAAGAAAGTACTCCTGTTCCCATCCAAGGGTGGCATTTACTTTCTTAACATTCTTATCAAAATATTTTGCAACATTCGTAGCCGCATTGTCTACAGCCTGTAAAGCTCTAAGTAACGGAGTTTTATTATCCAATGCTTCACCGGTATAAGCAACAAATACGGTTGGAATACATAGAGTTGTACCCCAGATAAATGCTGGAGAAGTTGGATCCCAGGCAGTATAACCTCTTGCTTCAAAAGTATTTCTAATACCTCCATTCGGGAAACTTGATGCATCAGGTTCCTGCTGCACTAATTGTCCGCCGCCAAATTTTTCGATCGCAAGTCCTTCTGTTAAAGGTTCAAAGAAAGAATCATGCTTTTCTGCGGTTGCCCCGGTTAATGGCTGAAACCAGTGAGTATAGTGCGTCACTCCTTTAGATATTGCCCATTCTTTCATCCCGGTAGAGATATGATCGGCTACGTTACGGTCTATCTTCTTTCCTGTACGCATGGCTTCGGTCACATTTTCGTATGCTTCCTTAGTAAGAAACTGTCTCATCACAGTTTCGTTAAAGACATTCATTGAAAAAATTTCTGACCTTCTTTTAGGTTCCTCCACCTTTACAGGCTTTCGGTTTAAAGTTTCTTTTAAAGCTTGAAATCTTAAAGTTGACATATATAAATTTTGAGTTGTGTTTTATTTTCAGAAAACTGGCCTTCAGTATATTCCAAGACCTGTTTTTGCAAATAATTTTTATTTCAAGTCGCGAATATAGGGTTTATGCTTTGAACAATTAAAGATATTAACCTTAAAAAATGCTAAATTTTTAATTTCACCCCTGAATTTTTAGGGTTCAAATAAAAATTAACTTCATTTTATATTTTGAAACCCCTTTTTAAAAGGGGTTTAAGATTTAATTAATAATTTTGATGCTTTAATTAGTCATTTTAAATTTCAGAAATATGAGCAGTAAGGCTAAACTTGAGTACATCTGGCTTGATGGGTATTACCCTACCCAGAACATGAGGAGTAAAACTAAGATTGAAGATAATTTTAGCGGCAAACTGGAAGATTGTCCTATCTGGTCTTTCGATGGTTCCTCCACCAAACAGGCTGAAGGCAGAAATTCAGATTGCCTGTTAAAACCAGTAGCGATCTATCCAGACCCGGCACGCAAGAACGGGTACCTGGTCATGTCTGAAGTTTTAAATCCTGACGGAACTCCGCATGAGACCAACTCCAGAGCGACGATCGATGATGAAGATGAGGATTTTTGGTTCGGCTTTGAACAGGAATATTTTATAATGGACACCAAAACCCAGCTGCCACTAGGCTTTCCTGTGGGAGGTTATCCGGGACCGCAGGGTATGTATTACTGCTCTGTTGGCGGCAGGAACACCCATGGCAGGAAATTAGTTGAAAGACATGCAGATCTTTGCCTGGAAGCAGGGATAAATTTTGAAGGAATAAACCAGGAAGTTGCCGCCGGACAGTGGGAATTCCAGGTGTTTGCAAAAGGCGGGAAAAAAGCAGGTGATGAGGTCTGGGTTGCCCGATACCTGCTGGACAGACTTACCGAAGAATATGGTTACTATATAGAATACCACCCTAAACCTGTAAAAGGAGACTGGAATGGCTCAGGTATGCACTGTAATTTTTCTAATACCTTATTAAGAACTGCCGGTTCCAAAGAGGTTTATGACCAGGTTTGTGAAGCATTCAGGCCGGTAACTACAGAGCATATAGAAGTATATGGTGAATATAACGACCAGAGATTAACCGGAAACCACGAAACAGCTTCCATTCACGACTTTAGTTACGGAGTTTCAGACCGGGGCGCTTCAATACGTATTCCTATAATTACCGTGGAAAAAGGCTATAAAGGATGGCTGGAAGATCGCAGACCGGCATCTAATGCAGATCCATATAAAGTAGCCGCAAGGATCATTAAAACAGTGGAATCTGCAGAGGTTGCAGTTGAAGCCTAGAAAATAATATGAAAAAGAGAATTAAGAGCCATCCTTCGCGGATGGCTTTTTTTTTATATGAAAGCCATAACAATAAAGACTGAATAAGCTATGAGAAGTGCAAAACCTTCTTTTCTTCCAATTTCAGAAATTTTGGGTATAAGCAGCATAGGCAGCAAAACAAAGGCAATCCCCAACATCCAGAATATATCTGTAGTAAGCACCTCTGCAGATTGTACGGCTATTGGCTGAATGATCGCTGTCAATCCAAGTACAGATCCTATATTGAAAATATTAGATCCTATAAGGTTCCCCAATGAAATGGCTTTCTCCTTTTTTATAGCAGCGATAAGCGAGGCCGCCAGTTCGGGGACACTGGTTCCCACGGCAATAATGGTCACTGAAACCACTCTTTCACTAATCCCTAACTGGGTAGCCAGGTCTACTGCACCTTTCACTAAAAGTTCTGATCCACCCCAAAGGGCCAGGATACCTATTAAAAGCCAGATGGTCATTTTAAAACCTCTCACCTTTTTCAGGGACTCGTCTACCTCCTCGATAATAATATTGTCCTTTCTCCTGGAGCGTTTAATCAAAAAGAAAAGATATGCTGCAAGACCAAATAATAAGATTGCCCCTTCTATCCTTGAAAGTTCATAATTACTTTTCAAAAAGAAATAGAGCACGATAGAAAATATCATCATTACCGGCCAGTTGAAACGGTAAAAATCCCGGTCTACCATCAGCGGGGAAACCATGGCGGTTAGCCCCAGCACTAATCCTATATTGGCAATATTCGATCCAATTACATTTCCCAGGGATATGTCAGAGAAACCATCAATCGCCGCCTGCAGACTCACCAGTAATTCGGGAGCTGAAGTAGCAAATGAAACCACCGTTAAACCTATCACCATCCGGGATATATTCAGTTTGAGTGAAAGTGCCACAGAGGACCTTACCAGAAACTCACCTCCTATAACCAGCAATACAAAGCCAACAAGTAGAAATACGATGCTCATCTAAACTATTTTTGGCGAAGATAAAGAATTGCCTCAGAAAGGAGCCGGAATAAATTATAACTACTTTTATAGTTTATAAACTATTTTTTTAGTTATATTTGAAATTGTCATCATCGAAAGACTATTGAAATGGAAAAATTAACCAACAAGGAAGAAGAGATCATGAGAGTTCTCTGGGAGCTTGAAACCGCTTTTGTAAAAGATGTTCTGCCAAATCTAAAAGATCAGAAACTCCATTACAATACTGTTTCTACTATTATTCGAAAGCTTGAGGAAAAGGGATATGTCTCGCATAAAGCCTATGGTAAAACCCACCAGTACTTTCCAAAAATTTCAAAAGAAACGTATCGCAAGCAATTTATGAACATGGCCACTAAACGCTTTTTTGACAACTCGTTTAAAAATGTGGTTTCCTTTTTCGCTAAAGAAGAAAAGATAAGCGCGGATGAGCTAAGGGAAATTTTGGATATTATAGAAAAAAAGAAAAAGTGATGGAAAGTTTATTGATCTACCTAATCAAAGCCTCGGCCCTTATCGCGATCTTTTTTTTAAGCTATTTTACCCTGCTCAAAAAAGAAACCTCTTTCCTGCTAAACAGGAAATTTCTTGCCGCCGGTATTTTTATTTCCATGGTACTTCCTTCCATTTATTTCACTAAAAAAGTTTACATCACAGCAAACCAGACTAGATTCGATTTCACAACGACCACAAGCCAGGTCGCCATATTACCAAATGATCCAGCCTTCGACTGGTGGCAAATCGCCGGGATATTATATCTGGTAATAACCTTTATTTTCTTGCTAAGATTTGCTATTCAGCTAACTTCCGTTTTCAAGATCATTAATAGGAATAAGTTTCAGGAAAGATCGAATTTAAAGTATGTAGAGATCTGTGAAGATCAACTCCCTTTCTCCTTCTTCAGGTATATCGTTTATAATCCTGCGAAACATTCAGAAAAAGAACTTGACCTTATACTTACCCATGAAAAAATACATGCAATGCAGGCGCATTCTGCAGATATCCTTTTAGTAAACATTTTAACCTGTATACTTTGGTTCAATCCCTTTGTCTGGCTATACAAGAAAGCTGTTGTAGAGAATCTGGAATTTATTGCCGACCGTGAGACGATAAAAAACACCTCCAGAATTAAAGAATATCAACAAACACTTTTAAAAGTTTCAGTAGCCGATCTAAACCCGGCACTTACTAACCAATTCTATCAATCATTGATCGAAAATCGAATAATTATGTTAAACACAAATTCATCCTCAAAAAGTCCCGCATGGAAACTAAACCTACTTATCCCTGTACTCCTGGGATTTATGTTCTTCTACAATGTAAGGACCGAAGCCCAGATGATAAATTCAGAAAATGAGAATACTTCTGAAATCATTAAAAACGGAAAGTCCATAACCATAAGTGCTCAGACCTCTGAATTAGCCCTTAAAAAAGTCGAGAAATTCTTTGAACCCGATGGACTGGTACTAGAGTTCAATGATGTAAAATTTAAGTCGGGAAAAATCATCAGCATAAGTTCTACAATAACCGATCCAGTAAAAGGGCTCATCAAAAATTATAACCAGTCCAATAGCCTGGGGATAAAACCTGTAAGGATATATTTGAATGAAGATTATGACATGGGGTACGAAACTCTGGAAAATACAGATGATTTTGCGGCAAACAGCCAGGATAAATTTGAGGAGCTGGGAGAGAATCCTTTATATATTATCAATGGAAAGCCGGTGAAATCTGATGA
>JBFGDP010000135.1:0-6596 GCA_041580575.1 Christiangramia sp. | reverse complement strand
TTATGTAGCATCTGCACACCTGGTTGGAGGTATTCATATTGCATTCGGATTATTGACGAGATGGGCACTGATCGCCCAGATCCCAATCCTGATCGGGGCAATTCTGATCAAGTTCGTTGGAGAAATCAATACTTCAGCATTACTGCTTGCGCTCCTGATTACAATAATAAGTGTGTTCTTTATTTTCTATGGATCCGGGAAACATTCCGCAGATTACATGATGAAAATGGGATATTAAAACTGGCTTTTTTTAGTTTTCAGCTTTTTCCGAAGGAATTAGCCAGAAATCCCTTTGTCTTTTGTTGACGTATCTAAAACCTTCCTCTCCCCAAAACCCAGCTTCTTCCAGCATAATTCTTAAAGCTTTATCCCATTCCGGAATATCAACTTCTGTATTGAGCTCTATTGCATAGACAGTATTGCGGTATAATGGATAGTCACCGCTACCGGGCACACCTCCTTGTTGATCCCACATTCCGATAGTTGGACCGGCAGAATGACCATAAAGTCCCAATGGATGTGTATAAATGGAAGCTTTTAATCCTTTTTCTTTTGCCTGGGCAAGACTCTTACTTAAAATTTCATTTCCTGTGAGTCCGGTTTTGAAATTGGAAGTTAGGATATCCTGTAAAAGATTTCCTTTAGAGAACGCCTCGGCTAAAAATACCGGAGCCTTGCTTTCTCCATCCTTCAAAACATAGGCCATTTGCTGGCAATCTGTATTCAGGTTAAGATAGGAAATCCCAAAATCACAATGTAACAGGTCTCCCGGTAAAATTACCGAACTTCCATTTTCATCTGAAAAGGCAACGATATGATCCACAAGCTCCTCGTCACTTCTCTGTATATCAACCGTAGGATGAAACCAGGTTTCCATTCCCATATCGGTAACTTTTTGCCTCAACCACCAAACCACATCATCTGTGGTGGTGACCCCGGGCGTGATAACCCTGTCACTAAATGCTTCAGCAATTATTTCATGCGTCATTTCAACCAGGTCACTATACAAGACCATCTCCCTAAGTGTGCGGGTTTCTATCCATCCAACGGCCAGATCCTCGGCAGAAACGAGTCGGTCATGGAACTCCATCGGTAAAGCTTTTATAAATTGATCAAAATCGGTTTTCACCAATCCGTCTGCGATTCCAAAATTATCTGAATAATTGAGACCTATCTTTTCAGGATTTTTTTCCCTGATTATATCCACAAGCGCTTGCCATTGATTTGGTTGTTTTTCCTTATTCCAGGCTGAAACTATATGCTCCCCGATATTATACCTGGCAATTGCCAGCTTATCAAGACGGGAAGTTGCCGGATCCCGATAAAATACAAGGATAGTTCTACGGCGGGCATTCAGCCAGGTAGATGGCAACATCGTTCTGAGTACCGGATCCTCATTATATTCTCTTGAAATAATTACCCACATATCTATACCGGTGCGGTCCATCAATTTAGGCAACAGCGTATTGAACCTTTCTCCAAGGATCTGATCTGTGACCTGTGATCTTTCTCTTTCATCCAGGATCTGAGCGCTTGTAAAAGAGGTGATTAATACGAAGACTACTAGAAGGATCTTTTTCATATAAAACTGGTAATTAGGGCAATTAGTTCAATTGGATCTTATCGATAATAAGTTGAAATGTTTCTTCTTTCTTGTTACCTATCAAAAAGGCGATCTCATCTATGGTATCATGGTCAAAGTTCGGCTGGTTTAATTTCCTGCCTCTAAAAGAAGGGTACATATCTTTTAAAGGAATTATAATTTCCTGCCAATCTCCATTAGTCGAAAATTCCTTGATATAGGAGTAATAATTTTCGTCCTGATTTTTAATACGAAACTGGTAATTTTTGACATCACCTTTTAATCTTATGGATATTGAAGTATGATCTCCAATATCTATTTTAGGCAGGTCATAACGTACAGAAACGAATCCACCGTTATTCGCCAGGGAAACTTTCCCTTCAAAAAGTCCGTGGCCGTCCTGGTTCAGGTAAAAGTCGCCGCTAGACAATCCTCCCATAACCCCGTCGAGCACCAGATACCAATTAGAGACATCGGCCTGCTTGGTAAAATCGAATATAGTCTTCACCTGAAAAATGGATATAAATAGAAAGATGTATGGCAATAAGCGCATAAAATTTTAGGAAACCCGGCTTTTTAACGTATTCTCACGATGTATCTTACCGTTAGGCGTTTCCTCAAATTTCTCAATAAGATAGATCTTTTTTGGCTTTTCGTATTTACTTAGTGATTTGATATTATCAATTTTTTCCTTAAGATCTTCAATAGTATCTTCAGAAAAATCATCTTCAACAAAAAGTATCAGCTTGTCACCAAGTGATTCATCTGGCATAGAGGTCACAAAGAATCGCCGGTCCAGAACGGCATTTAATTTTTGTTCTATTTGCTCAGGAAATAGTTTTATACCTCCTGAATTGATCACATTGTCGTATCTCCCCTTCCAGAGAAATTTTTTATAAGTAACGATCTCTACCACATCATTAGTAACGATCTCTTCATCTAGAATATTTGGCGCTTTAATTATAAGGCATCCTCTCTCATCCTGTGCAATTGTAACATTAGGCATTAATCTAAATGGTCGTTCTGCTTTTCTTTTCTTCTTTGGATTAAGCTTCTTTGCCGCTATATGACTGGAGGTCTCTGTCATTCCATAAGTTTCATATATAACTGAATCTACGTCCTTCAGCATTTTGCGCAGGCGTGGTGAAACGGCTCCACCGCCAATTATGAGTTTCTTTATTAGGTGTAACCTGGCAATGGAATTATCCAGCTGGAAAGGGGTCATAGCTGAAAAATCATATACTTTGAATAACTGGTCCAGTGGATTGGATGAAGGTGGTATGGTATCCAGATCCCAACCCAGAACCATGGCTCTTACCAACATCATTTTACCGGCGATATATTCGGCCGGCAAGCACAACAGCGCGGTTGTCTTAGCCGGGAGTTCAAAAAATCTTGATGTAGCCAGAGCAGAATTGATCATATGCTCCTTCTTTAATTTGAGCTTTTTAGGGGTCCCGGTAGAACCCGATGTAGTCACTTCTATATAAGAGGAAGGTTTCAACCAATCCATTAAAAAACTACCGATCTGTTGCTCATAGGGCTCACCTTCCTTAATAAAACTATAAGCTACCTGTTTGAGTTCAGAGTTCGTGAAATGCCGCTTGTTAAGTCGAAATTCTGAATGAGTTTCTGGTATTTTGAACTTATTGGGCATAGTTATTCAAATTGGTCGATATCCCTAAAGTTAACGATTTGATCTGAATATTTTAAATAAGTTTATCAACATTGTGAATTCCAAACCGGTTTTGGCATTGAGTTTATTCCTGGTAAACTTTAAACTTTCTAAACACCTTCAATCTCTACTGCAACAGGCTTCTCTACTCTCCCGAATAATTTTTCTTTCCAATTGGTCCATTTATATTTCCTGGCGAGGATAAAAAGGAATATTGGATACATTACAAGCACCGGAATAAAAACATCCCATCCGGCAGAAGGTTCAGATATATCTCTGAAAATAGAATGGGTTTGAAATGCAGTCCAGTCTGCTGTAACCAGTAATGCTGTAATCAGGTTATTGGCGGCGTGAAATCCAAGAGCTAATTCCAGGCCTTCATCCATCAGGGTGATAATACCAAGCATAAATCCGGTTCCTATATAATGGATCATTATGATATCTCCAAGTTTGGTCACTTCAGGATTAAAATAATGCAGCCCTCCGAAAATAACCGAAGTGAGTATTAAAGGGATCCATCGGTTTCTAACCAGAATACCAATTCCCTGCATGAGATAACCTCTGAAAAAATATTCTTCAAAACTGGTTTGAATAGGAATCAGGATTACAGATATCAGCAATAAATAGAAAAATGGCTCCGGTTTAAAGTTGAAAATATAATCCTGCGGATTGGTAAAATAATCAAGCAAGGTAAGCACAATACTAAATATTGCCACTATGGCAAAGGCAAACCAGAACCTGCTCCAGTCAACTTTCTTTCGGGAAGTGGTTAAGGCCTTAATAGGCTGGTGATGTACATACTTCACCCACAGGAATAATCCGGCCAGGAAGATCGCAAAGGCTAAAAGATTCTCTACCAGGACACGATTGGAACCTTTACGGGCAATTTCATCCTGCATTACCTTTCCAACATCAATGTCCATCATTTCAATAAAAACAAAATTGAGGGCCATGAGACCGAAAAATAAAACCGGAATAACTAAATAACGCCAGAAAGAGTGCGAATACCTGAAAGCCTGTGCTATATACATAAATGTTCTAAAGGTTAAGTTCCCAGTCCTTTAAAGGGTTAAAGCGAATTCTGCCATTTTTAACCTCTAAAGGGCTGTCAAAATTATTTGTAAAAAGTCCGCCGGTGCCAAGTCCCTGCGGTAAGTGTGGATCTAAAGTGAAGGTCCATTGAGCAATAGCGTTTAAGCCTATATTGCTCTCTAAAGCACTGGTGATCCACCAGTCTACTCCGTGTTTTTCACATATATCCTTCCACTCTGCTGTGCCTTTATAACCTCCTATCAGGCTAGGTTTAAAGATCACATATTGTGGATTTATTATTTGTATCAGCTTTTCCTTATCTGTTACATCGGTAACACCAATTAGTTCCTCATCCAGGGCAATTGGAAGCGGAGTTTTACGGCACAAATTCGCCATATCCTCGACCCGGCCCTGTTTGATAGGTTGCTCTATACTATGCAGATCATATTCGGAAAGCCTTCTTAATTTTTCCAGTGCCTCACCGGGAGTAAAAGCGCCATTTGCATCTACGCGTAGCTCTATTTCCTCGGCTGAAAAATTAGCTCTTATAGACTTTAAAAGGTCTATTTCAGTTTCAAAATCTATAGCCCCGATCTTTAATTTGATACATTTAAAACCGGCTTCGATCTTTTCTGAAATTTGTTCCTTCATAAAGGTCTTATCGCCCATCCATATCAAACCATTAATTGGAATGGAACTTTTGCCTGTCGTAAAATCTGATGGAAAAAGCAGGAATGGATCTTTAGCTTTTAGACTTTTATAAGCCATTTCCACACCGAACTGAATGCTTGGAAATTCTCTTAATTCTTCCCAGAGCCTTTCTTCTCCGAGGCTGATATTGTCACACACCCATTTTAACTTCGCTTCATAATCTGGCCTGTCGTCGTAGCTAAGACTTCTTAGGATTCCGCATTCGCCAATACCAAAATGATCGCCATCAGAAATTTTTAAAAACCAGGTTTCCTTTTCAGTAAGAACGCCCCGGGAGGTTCCACTGGGGCGTTTGAATTTTAGTAAATACTTTTGGTATGTTGCCTTCATTATTAAATTTCGATCGAGTCACCAATTTCCAGCAACATTAGATCTTTCCCTTTTTCGTAGAATTTTCTCTTTGCTTCTTCATGATCAATTTCAATATACCCGAAGGTGTCGTAATGACAACCCAGGATCTTATCACACTCTATAAAATCGCTTGCGATGATCGCGTCATCCACGCCCATAGTAAAATTATCCCCAATAGGTAGCACCGCCAGGTCCAAATTTGTTTGTAAGGGGATCAATTTCATATCCATAGTCAGGGCAGTATCTCCGGCTATATAAATATTCTTATGTTCTCCTTCTATAACAAATCCACCCGGCTGACCGCCATAGCTGCCATCGGGAAAAGAACTCGTATGTATAGCATTCACATATTTAACTTTACCAAACTCAAAATCCCAGCTTCCGCCGTGATTCATAGGGTGAACTTCCAGCCCCATGGCTTCGTAGTGATTAGCAATTTCATAATTACTTACGATCACTGCTCCCGTATTCCTGGCAATGGCCTCAGCATCCAGGGTATGATCCTGGTGGGCATGGGTTAGTAGAATATAATCTGCCTTAAGGTTCATAATATCTACTTTATCCTTAGACAGGTCATTACCGGTAATAAAAGGATCTACCAGCACGTTTATTTCTCCTATTTTCAACGCCAGGGTATTCTGGCCATAAAAAGTGATTTTCATGATTTCAAAAAAGTTGGTTTTTATAAAAATAGGGATTCACTTAAAAACCTAAGGGGCATAGAGGATATTATTTTGTTAAACTTAAATCCTACCAGATCAAGCCCAGAGCAAAAAGTACTGATATTCCAAAAGTTGAAAGGGCCACGATTTTTAATTCCGGATCCAGCATTTTAGGATCTTTATTATTCCCGACTCTCATTAGATGGAAAACCAGCGGTATAAATGCCGGCAGATATATAAGATCGTTTGCCTCCGGGATAGTCAACACTGAATATATAAGGAAACAAAATAAAGAACCCAGGATCAATAAAAAGTGGTAATTTTTGGCCTTTTTTTCTCCGAGTTTGACGACCAGTGTAATCTTATTAGCGCGTTCGTCTGAAATGCGGTCCCGCAGGTTATTAAGGTTCAAAACTGCAACACTTAAAAGTCCAATCGAAATTGCCGGAAAGACACTTATGATCTTATGATCATGACTATATAAATAATATGAGCCATAAACAGCTACCAGGCCGAAGAAAATGAATACGAATATATCACCCATTCCCCGATACCCATATGCAGAGTTTCCAACTGTATATTT